>JAIXVS010000377.1 GCA_027482795.1 Rhodobacter sp. | reverse complement strand
TTTCAGTCGTGCGGCACATCGCGGATGAGGTGATGGTGATGTATCTGGGCGAGGTGGTGGAAAAAGGGCCTGCTTCGCAGGTGTTTTCCAGCCCGCAGCACCCCTATACGCAAACCCTTTTCGCCGCGACCCCGCGCGCCGATGTGGCCACTATTAAGGCGCGGCTTGCACGGAAACTAGCGCAGGCTTAGCCCGCCTTCGGCTTGCAAAAAGGCAATCACTTCATCCACCCCCGCCCCCTGCCGCAACCGCGCCATAACATAGGGGCGTTTGCCCCGTGCAGTTTTGGTATCAGCCTCTAACATCGCCAAATCTACGCCAACATAGGGGGCGAGATCGGTTTTGTTCACCACCAAAAGGTCAGACTTCGCAACCCCAGGCCCCTTTTTGCGCGGAATGTCCTGCCCTGCGGCGGTATCAATCACATAGATCGACAGGTCGGCCAATTCAGGGCTGAAGGTGGCGGCAAGATTATCGCCGCCTGATTCGATCAGGATCAAGTCTAGATGTGGGAAATTGGCCCGCAGGTCAGCCACGGCGGCTAGGTTGATGCTGGCATCTTCGCGAATGGCCGTATGCGGGCAACCGCCCGTTTCAACACCGCGAATGCGCGCGGCGGGCAGCACTTGGGCCCGCGTCAGGTAATCCGCATCTTCGCGTGTGTAGATATCATTTGTGATCACAGCCATATCGCAGCGGCTTGCCAAGGCCGCACACAGCTTTTCTGTCAGTGTGGTTTTGCCAGCGCCCACGGGGCCGCCAATTCCCACGCGAAGGGGGCCGTTACTGCTCATGTTCTGTAGATCCTGACGTCAAGGGTTTCATGCGCCATCGAGGCTATATCCGCCCCAATGGTCGAAGATGAAATCTCGGTTATCTCGGCGGTTGCCGCCTGCTGTGCCACGCGCAAAATCAGCGGGGCAAGGTTGGCCAAAACCGCCTGCCCCGCACTTTGGCCAATGGGGATAAACCGCACACCGACAGACACCATTTGCGCAGCGAATCCTTGCAGGAATAGCGCAAGAATATCGGCGGTGGGCAGGTTGAGTCCCTGCATTGCGTGGCCAATAGCCACAGGCAGGGGCAAGGTGGGAAATTCTGCCCCCGTCAGCGCAGATATTTGCGCACCAAAGGCGCGCCCCATTTCGCGCATCTCTAGATCGCGCTCGCGGCTGGGCGCAAGTGCATAGGCCAAATCGGCCAAATCTGCGCTATCACCCTGCCGCGCATGGGCGATCAGAATTGCATCGGAGCGGCCCGAGCCTTGCAAAAGCTGCGATGAAATCCAATCTTGTAGGCTGGCCGCATCCGTCACTAACCCTGCGGAAATCGCGGATTCCAGCCCTTGGGAATAGGCAAATCCGCCAATGGGAAAGGCGGGCGAGAGGTATTGCACTGCGCGCAGATAGTCGGGGCTAATCATGGCTGTGCCCAAACGTGCGGCCAAATCCGTAAGCCCCACCTTCGGGGCGGAACGGGGCAATTTGCATGGCAAGGCTCGCGCCCAGCCCGCGCAGCATGTTTTCCAACACAGGATCGCGGCGGATAACCAGATGCGTTTTCGTCACCTCACACGGCGTATGGCGGTTGCCGATATGCCACGCCAAACGCGGCAGATCGCCCGTTATGATGACCACTGGTTCAATCGCCGCGCGCACCTCGATGATGCGACCATCGATCAACGCGAACGCATCGCCTTCGTTCAAAGACACGGTTTCGGGCAGATCAACCATAAAGCTGCCACCGCCTGCCGTTTCCAACCGCTTGCGCCGAATTAGCCGCGCGTCATAGTCCAGCACGACATGATCTACCGCACCTATCCATTCGCCCGCCCGCAGAACTTTCGACCCTAATGGCATGATTAAAGCCTAAAACAGGAAATAGCGCTGCGCGAGGGGCAGGCTGGTGGCGGGCTGGCAGGTAAGAAGTTCGCCATCGGCCCGCACCTCGTATGTTTCGGGGTTCACGTCGATATGCGGGCGCGCGTTGTTCAAAATCATGTCCCGCTTGCCAATGCCGCGCGTGCCTTGCACGGCCAATACATTCTTTTCCAACCCCAAGCTGCCCTTCACCCCAGCGGCAAGGCCCGCTTGGCTGACAAACATCACCGCCGCATCGCCGCGCGCACGGCCTAATGCCCCAAACATCGGGCGTGAATACATCGGCTGCACGGGGATAGACCCGTTCGGATCGCCCATTTGCGCAACAACAATCTGCCCGCCCATCAGCACCATTTCAGGCTTTGCCCCAAAAAACGCAGGGTTCCAAATGACCAAATCCGCGCGCTTGCCAACCGCAACCGACCCGATGTGTTGCGACACCCCATGCGCAATGGCAGGATTGATCGTGTATTTCGCGACATAGCGGCGCACGCGACAATTGTCATTCTCGCCTGTTTCTTCCGCCAATCTCCCGCGCTGCTGGCGCATTTTATGGGCGGTTTGCCATGTGCGGGTAATCACCTCGCCCACGCGGCCCATGGCCTGACTGTCGGATGACAGGATCGAAAGCGCGCCCATGTCGTGCAGGATATCTTCGGCGGCAATCGTCTCGCGCCTGATCCTGCTTTCGGCAAAGGCCACGTCTTCGGGGATGCTGCGGTCTAAGTGGTGGCAGACCATCAGCATGTCTAAATGCTCTTCCACAGTATTCACAGTGTAGGGCATGGTGGGGTTCGTGGAGGATGGGATGATATTTTCCGACCCAACAACTTTCAAAATATCAGGCGCATGGCCGCCGCCCGCGCCTTCGGTGTGAAAGGCGTGAATGGTGCGGCCTTTGATGGCGGCGAGGGTGTTTTCCACAAAGCCCGATTCGTTCAGCGTGTCGGTGTGAATCATCACCTGCACGTCCATATCGTCAGCAACCGAAAGGCAGCAATCTATGGCGGCAGGGGTGGTGCCCCAATCTTCGTGCAGTTTCAGCGCGCAGGCACCCGCATTGACCATTTCAATCAGCCCTTCGGGCTGGCTGGCGTTGCCCTTGCCCGATATGCCAAAGTTCATTGGAATAGCGTCCAGCGCCTGCATCATCCGCGCGATGTGCCACGGCCCAGGCGTGCAGGTGGTGGCAAGCGTGCCATGCGCGGGGCCAGTGCCGCCGCCCAGCATGGTGGTTACCCCAGAATGCAGTGCATCTTCGCACTGCTGCGGCGCGATGAAATGGATATGCGCATCCATCCCGCCTGCCGTAATAATACGCCCCTCGCCCGCGATAATCTCGGTTCCGGGCCCGATGATAATATCCACCCCCGCCTGCACATCGGGGTTACCCGCCTTGCCAATGGCGGCAATAAAGCCGCCTTTCAAGCCGATATCGGCCTTATAAATCCCCGAATGATCGACAATCAGCGCGTTGGTGATAACCGTGTCCACCGCCCCGCCCGCGCGGGAAATTTGGGATTGGCCCATGCCATCGCGGATGACCTTGCCGCCACCAAACTTCACCTCTTCACCGTAGGTGGTCAGATCGCGTTCTACTTCGATGATCAAATCCGTATCGCCAAGGCGCAGGCGGTCGCCCGTTGTGGGGCCATATAGCGCGGCATAATCGGCGCGGGCAATTTTAGTGGCCATCTACAAATCCCCCATAACTTTTGCATTAAACCCAAACACGCGGCGCAAACCGCCGTAGGGTATAAGCCGCACTTCGCGCCGCTGGCCG
>JAIXVS010000019.1 GCA_027482795.1 Rhodobacter sp. | reverse complement strand
TCGACCCACACGCTTGGCTCGCCGACACCCTCGCACAAATCCCTGACTACAAGATTACAAAGGTCGACGAATTGCTGCCATGGCACTGGAACGGATAGCGGTCAGACCGGACGCTTACCCTCAACGCTACATCAACGTTTGATGAGTCGCATTCACACCCCCTGCACCGCAATCGCGATCCCCTGTCCCACTCCGATGCACATGGCGGCAAGGCCGATTTGGCCAGAGGCCAGTTGCAGCGTCATCGTGCCAGTGATCCGCGCGCCAGACATGCCCAAGGGGTGGCCAAGGGCAATCGCGCCGCCGTTTGGGTTGATGCGGGGGTCGGCATCCGCAAGGCCAAGCAGGCGCGAGGAGGCGAGGGCTTGGGCGGCGAAGGCTTCATTCAGTTCGATCATCGTCAGATCATCGGTTGTTAGGCCCAATCGTTTCAGCAGTTTCTGCGCGGCGGGGGCGGGGCCGATGCCCATGATGCGGGGGGCAACGCCTGCCGCAGCACCGCCCAAAACCCGCACGCGAGGGGTTAGCCCATGCGCCTTTATCGCGCGTTCCGAGGCGAGGATCAGCGCCGCCGCCCCATCATTCACGCCGCTGGCATTGCCGGCCGTCACCGTGCCATCTGGCTTTACAAATGCCTTCAACCGCTGCAAATCGGCGGCGGTTGTGGCGCGGGGATGCTCGTCTTGTTCCACCACCACATCGCCCTTTTTCTGCGCGATGGTCACGGGGGTAATCTCGCACGCCAGTCGCCCCTTGGCCTGCGCGGCGGCCGCTTTAGTTTGCGACGACAGGGCAAATGCATCTTGATCGTCGCGGGTCACGCCAAAGTCTTCGGCGACATTCTCGGCGGTTTCGGGCATGGAATCGACGCCATACTGTGCCTTCATCAACGGGTTGATCAGCCGCCAGCCGATGGTGGTGTCGTGCACCTCGGCACTGCGGGAAAAGGCGCTGTCGGCTTTCGGCATCACAAAGGGCGCGCGCGTCATGCTTTCAACGCCGCCTGCGATGGCAAGATCAATTTCCCCCGCGCGAATGGCGCGCGCCGCCGAAATCACCGCATCCATCCCCGAACCGCACAAACGGTTCACCGTGCTGGCCGCCACTGTTTCGGGCAGGCCCGCCAGCAGCGCCGACATGCGTGCGACGTTGCGATTATCTTCGCCCGCCTGATTGGCGCAGCCGAAGATCACCTCGTCCACCGCGGTAAAGTCGAAATTGTTGCGGGCCATCAGCGCGCGCAGCGGGATCGCGCCCAGATCATCGGCGCGGACAGATGCCAGCGCGCCGCCGAAACGGCCAATGGGGGTGCGGATATAGTCACAAATATAGACGTCTTGCATCATGCCACCTGCGCTGCGGTTAGGTCTGTGACGGGGGCTTCGATATGCAGTTTCGCCCCCGTCAGCGACTGTAGTTGCTCAACGCTCAGCCCCGCGACCTTTTCGCGCAAAACAAAGCGGCCCTGCGCGATGTCAATCACGGCCAGCGAGGAGTAAATCCGCGTCACGCAGCCCACCCCCGTAAGGGGAAGCGTGCAGCGCGTCAGCAGTTTCGGCGCGCCCGATTTGGTGACATGGTCGGTGATCACAGCCACACGGCGCGCGCCATGCACCAAATCCATCGCGCCGCCCACGGCAGGCACGCCGCCTGCGCCCGTCGACCAATTGGCCAAATCGCCGTTTTCGGCCACTTCATAAGCGCCCAAAATTGCCACGTTCAAATGGCCGCCGCGCACCATTGCAAAGCTGTCTGCATGGTGGAAAAACGCAGCCCCGGGTTTCAGCGTTACCGCCTTTTTGCCTGCGTTGATCAAATCCCAATCCTCGGCCCCTTTCGCGGGGGCGGGGCCGAACCCAAGCACGCCGTTTTCGGTGTGGAAAATCGCCTCGCGCCCATCGGGTTGAAATTTGGCCACCAGTTCGGGAAGGCCAATGCCAAGGTTTACATAAGCGCCGTCTTCAATATCTTGCGCCGCGCGCCATGCCATTTGCGCGTTCGTTAGTTTGACGGCCTCTAGGTCGATCATGGCGGGATTTGTCATGGATAGACCGCCTCCTGACGGTTCAACACTTCTTCTTGGGCGGGGTTTTCGGCCAGCACAACGCGGTTCACAAAAATGCCTGGGGTGACGACAGTTTCAGGATCAAGGCTGCCAAGGGGCGCGATGCGCGAGACTTGGGCAATGGTGGTGCGCGCGGCCATTGCCATGATGGGGTTAAAGTTTCGCGCCGCCATGCGATAGGTCAGGTTGCCCATCACATCGCCCGCCTCGGCCTTGATCAGCGCGAAATCGGCCTTAAGCCAGCGTTCTTGCACATAGGAACGGCCTTCGAATTCCGCCACAGGCTTGCCACGCGCCAGATCCGTGCCAAAGCTGGTGGGGGTGTAAAATGCGGGAGTGCCCGCCCCACCTGCGCGGATACGTTCGGCCAAGGTGCCTTGGGGAACCAGTTCCAAATCAATCTCGCCCGCCAAATATTTGGCGTTGAACACGCGCGGGTCGGCCGAGCGGGGGAACGAGCAGATCAGCTTGGCCACTTGCCCCGCCGCGATCAGCGCAGCAAGGCCGACATGGCCATTGCCTGCATTGTTGTTGATGACGGTCAGGTTGCGCGGGCCTGCGTCGATCAGCGCGTGGATCAGTTCTATCGGCGCGCCCGATCCGCCGAAACCGCCAATCATCACACTGGCCCCATCGGGAATATCGGCCACGGCCTGCGCAAGGCTGGGAATGGATTTGTCCATCGTCTTTTCCTACTTCAGGGCCACATAGGTGGCAGGGTCAAGCGGGGTCGCGCGCACCGCGGGGACGCAGCCCAAAGGGTCGGTCAGGAGCGCGCGGAAATGGGCGCTGGCGGCGCGGATCATATCGGGGGTGCGTTCGGGTGTGGCCAGATATTGATATTCCATATTGGCCAATGGCTGGTCAGGCAGGCCCATTACGGGCAGAACGGCCAGTTGGCAGGCAGCAGGCGTGACGCCCAGCTGCGCGCACAGCGCATCGCGCAGGCGGGGAAGGGCGGCGGCAATCACCTCACGGCGGCTGTCCAGCAGGGCCTGATCGACGAAGATTTTGACATTGGGCATCGCGCACCTCCTGCCGCTGTTATGCGCGCGCCGTGGCGGCGTGCAAGAGAATTAGTTCGCATATTGATCTTTGTTCTATTTTCTAGCTAAACTGTTCGCATGACGAACAAAACCGATATCAGCGGATCTTTTGCCAAGGGGCTGCGCGCGCTGGAATGTTTCGGTGCCAATACGCCGCGCCTGACCATTGCCCAAGTGGCCGAACGCACGGGGATGGACAGGGCCACCGCGCGGCGCTGTTTGCTGACCCTGCACGCCGAGGGCTATGCCGCCTATGATGGCAAGTTCTTTACCCTGACCCCGCGCGCGTTGCGGCTGGGGATGGGCGCGCTGTCGGCGCTGCCCCTGCCGCAGATCATTCAGCCGTGGATTGATCATTTGTCCGAGCAGATCGGGCAATCCTGTTCTGTGGCCATTCTAGATGAAACAGAAATCGTCTATATCGCCCGCGCGGCGCAGCGGCGGGTGATGTCGGTGGGCCTGATGCCCGGCTCACGCCTGCCCGCCCATGCCACGTCGATGGGGCGGGTCTTGTTGGCCGCTTTGCCCGATGCGCAGGCACGCGCAATTGTCGAAACTGCCGACCTAACCCCGCGCACCGCGCGATCGCTGACTGAACCTGCCGCCATTATGGCCGAAATCGCGCGGGTGAGGGCAGCGGGCTATGCCGCTGTTGATCAAGAGGTGGAAATTGGCCTGCGTGCCTTGGCCATTCCTGTTTTGGACGCTAAGGGCCGCGTCGTGGCCGCGCTGAACACGGGCATGGCGGCGCTGCACCCGACGATGGACGAGATGGTGCAGGCCTACCTGCCCGCGCTGCAAAAGGTGCAGGCCGGCTTGCGGCGGGTGCTGGCCTAACGCGCCAGAACCGCACCCATAACGCGCAGCAGTTCCGCCGTTGCGTCACCCGCCATTTGCGCGGCACGCCAGCAAACGTGATGGTCGGGCCGCACCAAAATTGCACCCGTATCGCCGACCTCCCGCAGCCGCGCCCAATCGCCCGTGTGATCCTCATAGGCGCGGCGGGGGCCGATGATATGCACCCGCAGATCAAGGCCGAACTTGGCGGACACGGCACGCGCCGCGTCCTCCCACGCTTCGCCGCCGATGCCCGTCAGCAGGGTAAAACGCCCCTTGCCGCACAGATCCAACGTTGAAACCTTGGCCCCTTTGGCATCGAACACCCATGCATGGGGCAGGCGCGATCCGGGCCAAGTGGTCAGCTGCGCGTGCAATTCGCTGTCGCGGGTGAAGGCGGGTTCGGGTTGCCCATCCGTCACCACCGCGCCCGAGCGGTAGCGTTGGTTCATTTCCACCCCATGCGCGTCAAACTCATAGGACTTCAGCGCAATGGCGCGGCGCAAGGCATCGCGCTGCGCTTCGGCTGTGGGGCCAGCATCGGCGCGTTTGCCCATATTGGCCTGAATCTTGGCGTGATCGACGCCGCCATCCATGCCCAGCGCCTCGAATATCGGGCCAAACTCGCCGATAGACTGGTTGGCGCGGGTGACGATTTGCTTGGCAATCGGGGCGCGTTCGACGCTGTAGCTGTCCAGCAGCGCAGCCCCTGCCTGCCCTTTCAGTACAGCCGCCAGCTTCCACGCCAGATTGAATCCATCTTGGATCGAGGTGTTCGATCCCAAACCATTCGACGGCGGATGGCGGTGCGCGGCATCGCCCATGATAAACACCCGCCCCGCCTGCATATGGGTGGCATACATGTTGTTGACCGTCCACGTATTGGCCGACAGCAGCTCAATTTCCAAATCAGGATCGCCCACCAACTGCCGCGCCACTTGGGTGGCCAGCGCAGCATCCACCACGGGGGCGGGCTGGTTGATGTCATAACCCCAAACGATCAGCCATTCATTCCAAGGCCGCACCATCCGCACAAGGCCCATGCCAATGCCGCCCACATCTGCGCCGGGCTGCATGACCCAATACAGAACCGAAGGGCGATGGGCGACAAAGCGCGACAGATCGGCGCGAAACAGAATGTTCATCGACCCGCCAACACCCATTTTCCCCTCGAACGGAAGGCCCGCGTGTTCGGCAACCAGCGAATTGCCCCCATCTGCCCCAACCAGATACTTTGAGCGAACAGTGAACTCTACCCCGGACAAACGATCGCGGCAGGTGGTTGTCACGCCCGCATCGTCTTGCACATGGGATAGGTATTCACACGACATGCGCATGTTCGCACCCCGCCGCCCCGCCGCAGCAAACAGGATTGGCTCCATCAGGGTTTGCGGCAGATCGATCATGTGGCAAGGCGATGTCATTTCGTGTTCGGCGCGGCTTAGGGGATGAGTGCCCCAGCTTTTCATGCGGCCAATTTCCTCGCCCGCGAGACTTTCGCAGAAGACATTCTCGCCCATCAAATCCTGATGTACGCCGTGCATATAGGCTTCGGCCTCTACCTCGGGGCCGATGTCGCGCAGCACTTCTAGGGCGCGCTGATTGGTGA
>JAIXVS010000265.1 GCA_027482795.1 Rhodobacter sp. | reverse complement strand
GGGCAGCCAGCAATTGGTGAAATTTGAAACGCAAACCCTCTCCGCGATCGAGGCGATTGCCACGGTGGGCGGCCTATCCACCAGCAGCGCCGACCCAACTGGCGTGTTCGTGTTCCGCAACGAGCCGTCCGAAATTGCCAATACCGTACTGGGGCGTAACGACTTGCAGGGCGACCAACGCTTTGTCTATGTTCTTGACCTGACCCAGCCCACAGGCATGTTCGAGGCCCGCGATTTTCTGGTGCGTGATGGCGATACGGTTTACGTGACCGAGGCACCGTTTACGCAGTGGACAAAGGTGCTGAACGCAATCACAGGCACCACATCGGCGGCCACGGCGCTGTCAACAGCGGCGGGCACGGCGCTGGGCAACGCTGCCACACAGTAGCGCTGTGCAAGGCAAAATGCCAAACCAAAAAGCCGCAGCGCCCCAGCAGGTGCTGCGGCTTTTGTATTTTAACCTTGGGTTTTGGCAGCAAAAGCGCCTGCGAGCCATTTTGTTTGCGGCGGGCTATGAACTGGCCTTTGGCCTGCTGGCCCGCCCCCGCGCAGGTGATGCGGTGGTGGTCTGGGGCAAATCGCCCACCGCCTATAGGGGCGAGGCGTTTGCCGCGCGACACAGCCTGCCCGTCTGGCGCGTTGAGGATGCCTTTGTGCGGTCTATCAATTTGGGCCGCGCGGGCGATGCGCCCCTTGGCCTGCTGATCGACCCCATCGGCGTGCATTTTGACGTCTCGCGCCCCTCGCAGCTGGAACAGATTTTGGCCAAAGACCCGCTGGATGATACCCAGCTTTTGGCACGGGCAAAGCAGGGTATTGCGCGGCTGCGTGCATTGGACATTTCGAAATATAACGTGCACGATCAGGGGCTTGCGCCGCCAGATGCGGGCTATGTCTTGGTGGTGGATCAAACGCAGGGGGATGCATCCATTGCCCATAGCGGGGCGGATGCCGCGCGCTTTGCCGAAATGTTGGATGCCGCGCGGCGCGAGCATCCCGCCGCGCGAATTGTGATCAAAACCCACCCCGAAACCGCGCGCGGCTATCGCGCGGGGCATTTTGGCGCCAAAGATTGCGATGCGCGCACGACCATTTTGGACAGCAATATCTCGCCTTGGGCCGTGCTGGAAGGGGCCGTTGCCGTCTATACTGTATCATCCCAAATGGGGCTGGAGGCGATTTTTGCAGGCCACCGCCCGCAAGTGTTTGGCGCGCCGTTCTATGCGGGCTGGGGGCTGTCGGATGATCGCATCGCCATCCCTCGGCGGGGGCGCAAACTGACACGCGCGCAACTGTTCGCCGCCAGCCATCTGATTGCGCCGCGTTGGTTTAACCCGTTTAAGGGCGGGCTGTGCAGCCTTGAAGAAATGATTGATGTGCTAGAGGCCGCCTTGCGCGCGCGGCGCGAAGATGGGGCAGGCTATGTCGCAGCTGGTATGCGCGCGTGGAAACGCGGGCGGTTGCAGGCCGTGTTTGGCGCGCATAAGCCATTGATATTTATCAAAGACGTCCAGAAAGCGGCCCTTCGCGCCCGCGCCGCGGGGCGCAAGCTGATGGTCTGGGGAATGGCCAGCGCCCCGCCTGATACCCCCGTTCTGCGCGTGGAAGACGGGCTTTTGCGCAGCATCGGCCTTGGGGCCGACCTGACCCCGCCGCTTAGCCTGATCGTCGATGACCTTGGCATTTATTATGACCCATCCCGCCCCAGCGGGTTTGAAGCGCTGGTGATGCAGCCCCCTGCCGATGATGCCCGCGCGCGGACGCAGGTTTTGCTGGATGGTCTGCGCACGGCGGGCCTGTCCAAGTATAACCTTGGCGGCGCGGCGGTGGATTTGCCCGATACCGCGAAAGATCGGACGATTGTTCTGGTTGTGGGCCAAGTGGCCGATGATGCGTCTGTGCGTTTGGGCGGGGCTGGGCGCAGCAACCTTGATCTGTTGCGCGCCGCCCGCACGGCCCATCCGACCGGTTTTTTAATCTACAAACCCCACCCCGATGTCGAGGCGGGGCTGCGACTGGGCGCAGTTGATGCGCAAGATTTGGCAGAGCTGGCCGATATGCTCGCCCTGCGCGCAGATGCAGCAAAGCTGCTCGATCAGGTCGATATGGTCTTTACCCTTACCTCGACCTACGGGTTCGAGGCGCTTTTGCGCGGGGTTCCCGTGACGACCCTAGGCGCGCCGTTCTATGCGGGTTGGGGGCTGACCCGCGATTTGGGCGATGTGCCGCAGCGGCGGCGCGACCATCTGCGTGCATTAAATCAAAAGGGCCTGCCAGCGCCCGATTTGGTTCATTTGGCCCATACCGCGCTGATCGCCTATCCGCGCTATTTTGATCCCATCACGCGCCAGCCCTGCCCGCCCGAAGTGGCGCTACTGCGTCTGGCCCAAGCCAAGCAAGGCGGGGCGGCCATGCCCAAAGGGGTCATGCTGCGGCTTTTGTCCAAATCGCAGGGTTATTTTGCCAGCTATTCCCATTGGTGGAGATAAGGGCATAGCTTCGGCCTTAGTCACCATGGTGGCGGAAATTCAGCACACCAGCGCCAGCAAGGCCCCGACACGGCAAAGCCGATCCAGCGCGCTGGCAAGCGCCTGCCCTGTTCAACACGCAGCTTTCATCGCCTTTTACAAAAAAAGAGGGGGCATTTTGCCCCCTCTGATCGCATCCGCGCCTTGGCGGGCTGCGAAGGCAGGGCTTTGCCCTGCGATTTGTGCGGACAGGGGCTTTGCCCCCGCAGGAACGGCGCATTTTGCGCCAAATCCTTTCCCCATTCTAGGGCCGCTTAACCTGATCTGCGGCGCAGGCCACCCACCGCATCTGCGTTCATCTTAGGCCACCCCCGCGCCCAAGATTGCGCAAAATCAATAGATATAGCGGATCTGATCCGTCCAATAACGTTCAATCCGCTTTAGGCTTTGGTTCATGTGTTCCATGCCCGCCGCATCGACCAAATTGCGTTTGGACAAGCCTTCGGCATGGCGGCCAAACAAATCGGTCAGCATTCCGCGCACTTGGCGACCCTTTTCCGTAAGGCGCACGCGCACAGAACGGCGGTCAATTTCGCTGCGCTGATGGTGCATATAGCCCAGTTCCACCAGCTTTTTCAGATTATAGGACACATTGCTGCCCTGATAATAGCCGCGCGATTTCAACTCGCCCGCAGTGACCTCGTTTTCGCCGATGTTAAACAGCAAAAGCGCCTGCACCGAGTTTATTTCCAAAATCGCCAGCCGTTCGAATTCGTCTTTGATAACGTCCAACAGCAAACGATGCAGCCG
>JAIXVS010000288.1 GCA_027482795.1 Rhodobacter sp. | reverse complement strand
CAAGGCGCGAGAAGTGCGAACAAATCACAGGGCTGTCCAGCGCCGCGCCCAGCGCCTTTGCCGCCCCAGCCGCCCCCACATCATAGGCAATATGGCGCGCCATATCTTCGGGCGATATGCCCAAATCGCCCCCCGCCACCCAATCGGGCACATGATTGCTGGCATGATCGCAGGTGATCAAGAACCGCCCCGCCCGCGCGGCCCCCTCAATCTGATAAGCGCTCATCTTTTCCTCATATAATCGTAACATCTCACTTTTATGCTGGCTTTGCGCAATGCGCCAGTTGCCCCGCCGCGCATCTTGGGCCATAAGGCGCGTGGCCCACCACGAAACATGAACGTATACAAAGGAAGTTGGCATGAGACGCCTTCGGAACGTAAAGATCGTGGCCACATTGGGCCCTGCATCCAGCACCTATGAAATGATCCGCGCTTTGTTCGAGGCGGGGGCAGATGTGTTCCGCCTGAACATGTCGCACGGCACCCATGCCGAACAGCGCGCCCGCTTTGACATTATTCGTAAGGTCGAGGCCGATGTTGGCCGCCCGATCTGCGTTTTGGCCGACCTTCAGGGGCCAAAACTGCGCGTCGGCACCTTTGCCAGCCCCACGGGCGAAGAACTGGTCGAAGGCGCGGCCTTCCGCTTGGATCTGAATGCGGAACCCGGCGATTCCACCCGCGTGCAATTGCCCCATCCTGAGATTTTCGCAGCGCTCGAGCCTGGATCGTCGCTGCTGGTGAACGATGGTAAAATCCGCCTGATCGTCAAAGATTGCGGCAAAGATTACGCCAATTGCACGGTGACGGTCGGCGGCACAATTTCCAACCGCAAGGGCGTGAACGTGCCCGATGTGGTGCTGCCGCTGGCAGCCCTATCTGCCAAAGACCGCGACGATTTGGAATTTGCCTGCGGCCTTGGTGTCGATTGGCTGGCGCTTTCTTTCGTGCAGCGCCCCGAAGACGTGATCGAGGCCAAGCAATTGGCCAAAGGCCGCGCTGCTGTGCTGTCAAAAATCGAAAAACCCGCCGCTGTAAAAGCCTACACTGCCATTTTGCAGGTTTCTGATGGCATTATGGTCGCGCGCGGGGATTTGGGCGTTGAGCTGCCCGTCACCTCGGTCCCCCCCATCCAAAAACGTCTGGTACGCGAGGCGCGCGCCGCCGCCAAGCCCGTGATCGTGGCCACGCAAATGCTCGAATCCATGATCGAAAGCCCCGTGCCCACCCGCGCCGAAGTATCCGACGTGGCCACCGCGATTTACGAAGGTGCAGATGCCGTGATGCTATCCGCCGAATCGGCCGCAGGCAAATACCCGATTGAAGCGGTGACCACGATGAACAACGTGGCGATGTCGGTCGAACACGACCCCACCTATCGCCAAATCATCGAAGCCTCGCGCTCGATCCATCGCCAAACCATCGCCGATGGTATCGTTGCCGCCGCCCGCGAAATTGCCGAGGCGACGAATATCAAGGCCATCGCCTGCTTTACCCAATCGGGCGACACCGCCAGCTTGGTCGCGCGCGAACGTCCCCGTGTGCCGATCATCGCGCTGACACCGCTGATGTCGACCGCGCGCAAAATGTCGCTGATCTGGGGCACGCACTGCGCCATCACCCCGCCGCAAGACCGCTTTAAGGGTGCCGTGATCGCCGCTGTGCGCGCCGCGCGCTCGGATGGGTTCGCCGATCTGGAAGATATGATCGTGCTAACCGCAGGCGTTCCGTTCAACGTCAAAGGCACGACCAATATCTTGCGCGTCGCCCCTTGCGATGAACGGCTGATCAGCCAAGTCGACCCTGAATAGACCGCAGCAATGACCATCGACACCGATCTATTCGTTGTGGTTGGTCTTCTGGTTGCGGCGCTGTCCCTACCATCCGCGCTTTCGGCTTTTGCCGATGAACGTTTTCCCTATGTGGCGATTCTTGTCATCGCGCTTGGGCTGGGAACAGTGGCCTTAGGGATGTATGGCGCGCAGGGCGGTTACAGCCTTGCGCGCGTTCCCCATTCTTTCGTGGAAATCCTTGCACGACTTATGAACTAACCCGTGCCTGCTTCCTAACTCTCCAAATACCTTGGGGGGAAGGTGCTGAAGCTTGCTTCAGCAACTGGGGGGCAAAGCCCCCCTTCCGCCCTCAGTCCTTTTTCGGCGCGTCAATCGGTCTTCCCGCCGCCACAAACTCAGCCACCCGTGCCGCGATCGCATCGCGGTGCCACAACCCCATCCCGCGATGCAGGGTTTCAAGGTTACTCTCCTCGCCTTCAGGCAGGCTATCGGCGGTTTCCAAAATAAACTCGCGCGGCGCGGCAAAAGAAAACGGCGCTGCTTGCATGTTAAAGCTTTTCTCGCCGCCGTTCTTATAGACCCAGCGGTTTTCTGGCCTGATCCACGATGTGACCAGCAGCCATTCAATGTTCGAGGCCACAAAGTTTTCAAAAAACGCCCAGCGCATGTCAAAGGTCAAATGCACCAAACAATCGCGCACCATCAGCATATCGGCGGCAGGCAGCGGATCGGATGTAATATCACCCAAGGCAAAATGCCGCGTCTCGCTGGCGAATTGCTGGTTAAAGTCGTTCAAAGTATTGGAAATTTCCCAGCCCCAATACTCGATTCCGCTTAAATCAACATGCTGCATCCAAAAGAAATCACCGCAAGGCGCATCGACAAAACGCTTGATCTGATAGGTTTCAAACAACCTTGGCAGGGCCGCGCGCAGGCGCTTTGTGGCACGCAAACTGGCGTTGAATCCCGATTTGGAAACGCCTTGCGTGCCGCGCGACCAATCGCGATGTTCAAACACCTTTTGTAAGTCTTCGCGCATTTTCGCAAACCTCTATGATTTCGGCACAGCTATCATAGGTTGTGCATCTGGGTCTAGCAGCGCGGCAAAACTTGCGCCAAAGTTCAGGTCGCTGCCTTTCTGGGGTCATCTATCGGCCGCCCAGCCGCCACAAACTCGGCCACACGGGCGGCAATCTGGTCACGGTGCCATACGCCCATACCGCGATGCAGGGAATTGGGGTTGTTTTCCTCGCCCTCTGGCAGCACCTTGGCGGTTTCCAAAATAAACTCAACGGGCTTGCCAAAGCTGAAGGGCGGCGCGGTCATGCTGTGCGACTTGTGCCCGCCATTCTTGTACACCCACGGGTTCACTGGCGCGATCCACGACGTGATCAGCAACCAAGGAATGTTCGAGGCCACGAAATTTTCGAAAAACGCCCAGCGCATATCAAACTTCAACAGCACCAAACAATCGCGCACCATCAGCATATCGGCATCTGGAAACGGATCGGATGTGATATCGCCCAATGAGAAATGCTTCGTGGGGCTGCCATAGTTTTTCTTATTGGCTTCGATCAGGGATTCGGAAACCTCCCAGCCCCAATATTCAACCCCCGTCAAATCGACATATTTCATCCAAAAGAAATCGCCGCAGGGGGCATCGACCAACCGCTTTACCTTATAGGTTTCCAGCAACCTTGGCATGGCATTACGGATATGGCGCGTGGCGTGCCGAGTGGCCCCAAAGCCCGATCTTGAAACACCCTCTTTGCCGCGCGACCAATCGGAATGTTCAAAGATCTTCAGCATTTCATCGCGCACGGCTCACCTCATATAGTTTCCATTTTGGAAAAAATAGCACGACCGTTTTAGTTGCGTCAAGAACAGCATAGAATCGCCCTTGCTCTTTACAAACGCTGCGCCTATAGCAGCGGCTTGATTACCCGCGCGGCTGGCCAAAGTGGCATGCCAAGTCCGCGCCTGAAACCATGGAGATGGAAATGCCCAAGATGAAGACCAAGTCAGCGGCGAAAAAGCGTTTTAGCTTTACCGCCTCGGGCCGTGTCAAAGCTGGCGTTGCTGGCAAACGGCACGGCATGATCAAGCGCAGCACGAAGTTCATTCGCGATGCATCGGGCACGATGCTGCTAAATGACTCGGATGCGAAGATCGTCAAAAAATACATGCCCTATAACCGGTAAGGAGATAGCATATGTCCCGCGTTAAATCCGGTAAGGTCACCCACGCCCGTCACCGCAAGGTGATCAAGGCGGCGGCTGGCTATTATGCCGCCCGCTCGACCAACTTCCGCACGGCCACGCAGGCCGTTGACAAAGCCAACCAATACGCCACCCGCGACCGTAAGACCCGCAAGCGCAATTTCCGCGCCCTGTGGATTCAGCGCATCAACGCGGCTGTGCGGTTGTTTGATATCGAAATGACCTATTCGCGTTTCATCAACGGTCTGGCCAAGGCTGGCATCGAAGTGGACCGCAAGGTTCTGGCCGATCTGGCCGTACACGAGCCCGATGCCTTCAACGCCATCGCGGCCCAAGCCAAGGCCGCATTGGCCTAAACCTCGCGCAAAAGTGATTTGCAAGGCCCCGCCGAAAGGTGGGGCCTTTTGCATTTGTGGCTTTTGTGTGGATCATATCTCTTTGGCTTGTCAATTAGCTCATCCGCATAAACAAACTGTTTCTTGGGGTATATTTGCCCCAGATATACAACCTTTAGATGAAAATCGCCTCGGTTTTGGAAGACCTGCCACAGTCTTGACACAATAACCCTGCTTTTTCGCTTGTATCAAAAAATGAAACGAATCAGGTTATGGCCAAAATCGGCGACATGCGCATAGCCCTTAGCAGTTAACTTTCTGATGGGCGCCTCAAAGCAGGCGCGGTCAGAACCCGAAACACTATTCGCGCCGAACCCGAGTCAATCGGGCTTGGCTTTGGCACACTCATGACGGCCCCACCCCTTATTGGCCGTACCAAAAACGGAGACGACAGCATGGCATTTATTTCTGGCACCTCGGGCAATGACAACATTTCAGGCACGACCAGCGACGACGATCTGCGCGGCCAAGGTGGCAACGACGTGCTCGTCGGCGGCGATGGCCATGATTACATGGAAGGCAACACGGGCAACGACAGCCTGTTTGGCGGCAATGGCAACGACAACATGCGCGGCAACGAAGGTGACGATCTGCTGGCAGGCGCGGCTGGAAATGACTTCATGGCGGGCGGCACGGGCAATGATGCGAT
>JAIXVS010000098.1 GCA_027482795.1 Rhodobacter sp. | reverse complement strand
GTGTGCATTTTGGCACAGCAGGGGCGGCGGTGCATATCGTAGATCCCATCACGCTGGACTACCGCGAAAGCACGGCGCAAGACCTGTATGATGCCGCGCGTTTGGTGGACAATTTGGACAATATCCACTTTTACCAGCGCACGATGGTTTGCCGCGATGTGGTCGATAACCGCGAGATGGATTTGAACACGCTGTATGGCTGCCTTGCGGGGACAACCAAGCATGTGGGCACGTCCTTTAGCGACCCGTCGCACGTGGCCGATTGCTTTGACATGATTTACATGGTGGCGGGCGGCGAAGATAAATGGCGCGAGCGGCCTTTTGTGAGCAATTCCAATTGCTTTGTTGTCCCGCCAATGAAGTTTGCCGAAGAATCCTGCATTACGATGGAAGATTGCATTCGGCGCGGGATGCCGATGCTGCTGCTGTCTGCGGGCCAAGCGGGGGCGACATCGCCTGCGCCAATTGCCCTGACCATCGTGCAAGCCATGGCGGAATGCTTGGCTGGTGTGGTCTATGCCAATGCTATCGTCAAAGGTGCGCCTTGCATTTTTGGAACATGGCCCTTTGTGTCCGACCTTCGCACGGGGGCGATGTCGGGCGGGTCTGCCGAGCAGGCGCTGCTGACAGCAGGCTGTGCGCAGATGCACCGTTTTTATGATTTGCCAGGCGGCGCTGCCAGCGGCATTTCAGACAGCAAGCTGCCCGATATGCAGGCAGGATGGGAGCAGGGGATTACCAATTCCCTTGCGGGCCTGTCTGGGTTGAACATGTGCTACGAGGCGGTGGGGATGCACGCATCCTTGCTCGGCTTCTGTCTGGAATCTTTGGTGTTGGGCGATGATCTTTTGGGCCAAGCGATGCGTTTGGTGCGCGGTATTGACGTAAACCCCGACACCACCAGCATTGATGCGATGAAAGAGGTCTGCCTTGGCGGGGCGGGGCATTATTTGGGCAGCGATCAAACGCTTAAGCTGATGCAAACCGAATATATCTACCCCAAGGTCGCCAACCGCATGTCGCCCAAGGAATGGAACGAGGCGGGCAAGCCCCTCTTGCTTGATGCGGCGATTGCGCGCAAGAATGCCATTCTGGCCAAGGCTGGCACTGTGATCGACCCGCAAATCGACGCGGCCATTCGCGCCAAATACAACATCTATTTCTCGTGAGGCGCGCATGATCTCTGAACATATGACCCATTTCTATATTGGTGGCGCATGGGTGGCCCCGAAATCGCAAACGCAAATGGGCGTTGAAAACCCCGCGACAGAAGAGATTGTCGCGCAGGTGGCCTTGGGCAATGCGACGGATGTCGATGCGGCGGTGGCTGCGGCGCGCGCGGCGTTAGAAAGCTATTCCAATTGGCCCGTGGCCGAGCGGATTGCCTTGGTCAAGCGCCTGCTGGACGTGTATAATTCCCGGTATGAAGATATCGCGCAGGCGGTGTCCACCGAAATGGGCGCGCCGATCACTTGGGCGCGCGAGGCGCAGGTTTGGGCGGGCCAAGTGCATCTAGAGGCCACGATTAAGGCCGCTGAAGACATGGTGTGGGAGAAAACCCAAGGAACAACGCGCATCATTTATGAAGGTATTGGCGTGTGTGCGCTGATCACGCCGTGGAACTGGCCGCTAAACCAGATTGTCTGTAAAGTGGCCCCTGCGCTGATTGCAGGCTGCACAATGGTGCTGAAACCATCGGAAATCGCGCCTTTGTCTGGTGTTTTGTTTGCCGAAATTTGCCATGCGGCAGGGGTTCCTGCGGGCGTGTTCAATTTGGTCAATGGCACGGGGCCAGATGTGGGCGCGCGCATGGCCTCGCACCCTGATGTGGATATGGTGTCGTTCACGGGCAGCACGCGGGCGGGCATTGCCGTGGCGGCAGCGGCCGCGCCCACGGTCAAACGTGTGGCGCAGGAACTGGGCGGCAAATCGCCCAATATCATCCTGCCCTCGGCCGATATTGCCCAAGCGGTCGCCGATGGCACGGCGGCGATGATGACGAATACGGGCCAATCGTGTGATGCGGCCACGCGCATGTTCATTCCGCGCGAAGCGCGCGATGTGGCGGTGGCGGCGGCCAAGGCGGCGGCAGAGGGCATTGTGGTGGGCGATCCGCGCCTTGAGTCTACGACGATGGGGCCGCTTGTTTCAAAAATGCAGTTCACCAAAGTGCAGGGCCTGATTGAAAAGGGCATCTCCGAAGGGGCCACGTTGGTCACTGGCGGGATTGGGCGGCCAGAAGGGGTTAATCGCGGCTGGTTCGTGCGCCCCACGGTCTTTGCCGATGTGACCAATGATATGACCATCGCGCGCGAGGAAATCTTTGGCCCCGTGTTGGTGCTGATCCCCTATGACAGCGTGGACGAGGCCGTGCGCGTGGGCAATGATACCGAATACGGGCTTGCCGCCTATATCAGCGGCCCTGTGGACGAGGCGCGGGCCGTGGCGCGGCGGATGCGCGCGGGCACGGTGAACCTAAACTATCCCGCATGGGATATTCACGCGCCGTTCGGCGGGTACAAACAATCGGGCAATGGGCGCGAATATGGGGCTTGGGGCATCCATGATTTCTGCGAAGTGAAGGCGATTGTGGGCTGGGGCGAGGACGCATGAGCATTCATTACGGCTATATCGGCCTTGGAAATCTGGGGGCGGCCTGTGCGGGCTGCCTTTTGAAGGCAGGCTTTGGGCTGACGGTTTATGATTTGAACCCTGCGCTGGCTGCGCCGCTTGTGGCGGCTGGGGCGCGGCTTGCCAGCAGCGCCGAAGACGTGGCGGCATCGGTGGATCACGTTATCACCTGCCTGCCCAGCCCGCGCGTTTCGGAAATGGTTTTGCGCAATATCCTGCCCCATATGAAGGCGGGCGCATCTTGGGTGGAAATGTCCACTTTGGGGCGCGAAGAGGTGTTGGCCTTTGCCAAAATCGCGTCGGATGCGGGGCATGAGATGATGGAACTGCCCGTCACAGGCGGGGTGCATTTGGCCGCCCAAGGCAAAATCACCATGCTGGCTGGGGGCAGCAAGGCGCTGTTTGATCTGCACCACGGCGCAATGGCTGCCATGGGGGTGCGTATTTTCCACATGGGGCCGCTGGGGTCTTCGGCGATTATCAAGGTCATCACCAATATGCTGGCCTTTATTCACCTGAAAGCCACATCCGAGGCGTTGATGCTGGCCAAGCGGGGCGGTCTTGATTTGGCGCAAAGCTGGCATGCGATTGCGGCGTCTTCGGGCAATTCATTCGTACATGAAACCGAAGGTGCGCTGATTTTGAACGGCAGCTATGATATTGCCTTCAACATTGATCTGGCGCTGAAGGATTTGGGCTTTGCACTGGGCTTTGGGAAAGAGTTCGGTGTGCCGCTGGATCTCGCCTCGATGACCAACCAGACCTATATCGCCGCCAAAGCGGCCTATGGCGGCGAGGCGCAATCGCCCATGATCGCCAAGCTGCTGGAAGACCTGCTGCATACAGATTTGCGCGCAGAAGGATTTCCTGCCAAGCTGGTGTAGCGGCAGCGCCGCTTAGGTATTTGGGCCAAAGTGAAAGGTGCAGGTATGCGCGAGGAAGAATTGCAGCGCGCAGCCATGATGCTGCATCACCGCAAAGCGGGGCTGTCGCAGGGCGACCCAATTGCGACGCCCCTTGTGATGTCATCAGCCTATCATTTGCCAGGCGTTCAGGCGGGCGGGCATTTTTACACGCGCGCGGGCAACCCCACTTGGGACGCGGTCGAGGCGCAGTTGACCCTTTTGGAAGATGCGCCTGCCTTGGCCTTTCCATCGGGCATGGCGGCGATATCTGCGGCGCTGATGGCCTGCGTTCAGGGCGGCGGGCGGGTGGTTTTGCCATCCGATGGCTATTACGTCACCCGCGTCTTTGCCGAGACATTTCTGCGCCCAATGGGGGTGGACGTGCAGTTTTTGGCCGCCCGCGATTATGCGGCGGCGGATTTTGCAGGCGCGTCGGTGGTTTATGTTGAATCCCCAACCAACCCGTTTTTGGACATGGTCGATATTGCAGATGTCGCGGCCCGCGCCCGCGCAGTGGGGGCCAAGGTGATTGTGGACAACACCACCATGACGCCGCTGCTACAGCGCCCCTTGGATTTGGGGGCCGATGTGGTGGTGGCGGCAGATACCAAGGCCCCCGCAGGGCATGGCGATGTGCTGTTTGGCCATGTCGCGGGGCGCGATAGTGGGCTGATGACGCGCGTGTCCGATTGGCGGCGCATGTCGGGGGCCATTCCCAGCCCGTTTGATGCGTGGCTGGTGCATCGCGGGCTGGAAACGTTAGAGCTGCGCCTGACCCGCATGTGCGAAAATGCGGGCGAGATTGCGCGGCGCTTGCAGGGCCACAAGGCGCTGATAGGGCTGCGCTATCTGGGGCTGCCAGATGACCGCGATCACGCATTAGCGCTGCGCCAAATGGCTGGGTTTGGCTTTTTGATCGGCATGACCTTTGCCGATGAGGGGCAGGCGGAGCGGTTTTTGTCGCGCTGCCCGATGATCCAGCAGGCCACCAGTTTTGGCGGCGTGCATACCTCGGGCGAGAGGCGCGCGCGCTGGGGCGATAGCGTGCCTTTGGGCTTTGTGCGCCTGTCGGTTGGGATCGAGCCGATAGAACCGCTTTGTGTTGCGATATCATCTGCTCTGATTGATTGACGACCCCTAAAAAATCCATAAAGTTGTAACAATCGCGTGCCAAGCAGTTGGTTCGCTTATGCCTGCGCCGTGGCGTGGGTTTGGCTGTGTTTGGTTTTGGTATCGGCTGCCACCCATTTGCCGCGCCTTTCGTGATATGTTGCGCTGAATTTCACAATTAAAGGATGTATCCAATGACCCTTGGAACCAATAATGCCGAAATCATACTGGGCGTCGCCAGCAATGACGTGATCATCGGACTTGGCCGGGCAGATACGATCCGTGGGGATAATGGTCATGAAACCATCCATGGCGGGCAGGACACAGCTGCCGCCACGGGGGGGGCAAACGATACGCTGGATGGCGG
>JAIXVS010000119.1 GCA_027482795.1 Rhodobacter sp. | reverse complement strand
CGGCAGCACCAGCGCCACGGCTTTGATGATGATAAAGCTTAGGACAAGCGTCCAGATACCCACCACTGCCAAGCCGCCCAGTTGCGCCGCCCAAGTGCCTGCACCAAAGACCGCCACCATCACTGTGCCAAAGATACCACCCACGCCATGCACGGCGAAAACATCCAAGGTATCGTCAATTCGCAGCCGATTTTTGACAAGCAAAACAGCCTCTTGGCACAAGATACCTGCAATGGCGCCAATCACCAGCGCCTCAATCGGCCCAACATAGCCCGAGGCGGGCGTGATCGAGGCCAGACCCGCAATCGTGCCCGTGACAAGGCCCACCAGCGAGGCACGGCCAAACTTGACCCTTTCCCACAGCGCCCAAGTCAGGCTGGCGGCAGCGGCAGAAAGATGCGTGACCGTGATGGCCATGGCCGCCTGCCCATTGGCCGCCAGCGCCGAGCCGCCGTTAAAGCCAAACCAGCCGACCCACAGCATCGCCGCCCCAATCATCACCATGCCAGGGTTATGCGGCGGGGTGTTTTTCTGTTTGCGCGGGCCCAGAAGAAAGGCAAGGAGCAGCGCGGCAATGCCCGCCGTTTCATGCACCACAATCCCGCCCGCGAAATCGCGCACGCCCATCGCGCCAAAAATGCCGCCATCGGCCAGCATCCCGCCGCCCCAAATCATATGGGCGACAGGCGCATAGACCAGCAGCATCCAAAGGCTTGAAAACGCAAGAACAAATCCAAACCCCACCCGTTCCACATAGGCCCCCACAATCAGCGCGGGGGTGATGATGGCAAAGGTCATCTGGAACGAAAAGAACAGAATTTCGGGCAGGGTGCCCGTTAGGCTGTCAACCGTGACGCCGCTGAGAAACGCCTTACCCAGCCCTCCCCAAACCGCGCCGTCCCCGCCAAAGGCGATGGAATAGCCAAAGGCCAGCCACAGCACGCTCATCAAGGCGGCAATAGCAAAGCACTGCATGAAGACGGACAGAACGTTTCGCGCCCGCACCAGCCCGCCGTAAAACAGCGCAAGGCCGGGCAGGGTCATAAACAGCACCAGCGCGGTGGCGATCAGGATAAAGGCGGTATCAGCAGCAGACATTGGCATCCCCATTTTTGCACCTGCGCAGAAAAGCGGCACAGGTCTGCGCATAAAAGAGGCAATCGCCGAAATGATCGCCAAATCAGCGGGCAGTTTTCAAAATGGTGAAAATTTATGCGCGCAAATGTTGCGCCTGCACGATTTATCAGCAGCCCGATAACTTAGGCGCGCAGGGCCGCCAGAATCAGCGCCAACGCATGATCGCGCGCGGCTAATCGCACCGCGCCGCGCCCCAGTGGGCCAAATTCAACCGTTTGCACCAAAACCCCCGCCGCAGTGGCCAATGCAAAACACACCCGCCCTTCGGGTTTAAATTCCGATCCGCCTGGCCCTGCAATGCCTGTGATGGACACGGCGATGTGCGATTTGGATCGTTCCAAAGTGCCCAGCGCCATCTCGCGTGCGGTGGGTTCGCTGACCGCGCCATGGGCATCTAGCGTGGCCTGTTTGACGCCCAGCATATCGATTTTGGCATCATTCGAATAGGTGACAAAGCCGCGATCAAACACATCCGACGATCCTGCCACTTCGGTCAGCAGCGCGGCCAGCATCCCGCCTGTACAGCTTTCGGCGCAGGCAAGGCGAATGCCCTTGGCGCGGGCGGCATCTAGAACCTGCGCAATCATGAAAAGGCCACGATATGATACAGCGCGGCGGCAATAATGGTGGCAATCCCTGCAAAAACGCCTGCAATCAGATCATCCAACATCACGCCTTTGGCCCCGCCCATACGGTCTGCGCGGCCAATGATCCACGGCTTCCAAACATCAAAAAGTCGAAAGAAAACAAAGGCAGCCAGCGGGGCAGGGGTGGGCAAGAACCCCTCCCACCCGCGCGCCCAAAACGCGGCGGACGAAAACAGCAGCGCCAGCCATTGCCCTGCCACTTCGTCGATCACAAATTCGGAAGGGTCGGCGATTTTGTCACCGCCCAGCGCGCGATGAACGGCCCAAAATCCCAGCCCTGTGGCCGCAACTGTTGCCACAACCAGCGCGGGAAAGCCAAGATAGCGGTCGATCAACAGGCCAACCACAATCGCCGCCGCCGAGGCCCAAGTGCCAGAGGCAGGGCGCAGATAGCCAAGGCCAAAGACAGTGGCAATGGCGCGGCTCATGCTGCCACCAAGGTGGCCGATGCCAGCGCGGCAATCCCCTCTTCGCGGCCCGTAAAGCCAAGGCGTTCAGACGTGGTTGCCTTCACCGAAACCTTGCCCACATCCACCCCCATAATCGCCGCCAGCGCCGAGCGCATGGCATCTGCGTGGGGGCCAATTTTTGGGCGCTCGCAAATCAGCGTCACATCGCAATTGGCCAAATCATAGCCGCGCGCGCGGGCGCGGGCCATGGCATGGGACAAGAAAATATGGCTGGCAGCGCCCTTCCACTGCGGATCGGATGGCGGGAAATGCTGGCCAATATCGCCATCGGCCAGCGCGCCGTAAATGGCATCGGTCAGCGCGTGCATCCCAACATCGGCATCGGAATGGCCCAGCAACCCGCGGTCATGGGCGATTTTGTGGCCGCAGAGCCAAACATGGTCGCCCCCGCAAAAGGCATGTACGTCAAAACCATTGCCCAGCCGAATATCGGGGCGCATATCCATATCCCGTTCCTTTATCATCGCTTCTGCGCGGGCGAAATCGCCAGCATAGGTGAGCTTTATATTGGCCTCATCCCCCGCAACAATGGCCACGTTCAGGCCAGCGGCGCGGGCAACCTCTACATCATCGGCGGCGGGGATGTTGTAGGACAGATGTGCAGATAAAATCGCTTCAAAATCAAAGCCCTGCGGCGTTTGCGCGCGAAAAAGCCCCGCGCGATCTGCCGTGCCCGTCACCAAACCATCCGCCCCGCGCCACAGCGCATCGGTGATGGGCAGGGCGGGGGCTGCGGCGGGGTGGGTTTCCAGCGCGGATAACACCCGCGCAATCACATCAGGGCTGACCAAGGGGCGCGCGCCGTCATGGATCAACACGCGCGTCACGCCGCGCCCCGCCAGCGCCTGCAACCCTGCGCGCACCGAAGCCGCACGATCTGCCCCGCCCAGCACAATCTGCCCTGAAAACAGCGTTTTGGCACGTTCCAAATCATCGGAATGCACGGTCAGAACCACCTCAAATCCCGCAAAGGCGGCGATGGTATGGGCCAGAACGGGCCGCCCCGCCAGCGTTTGCCACTGCTTTGGCAGATCGCCCCCTGCGCGCAAACCGCGCCCTGCGGCGGTGATGATCACGGCTGTTGTCATGGCTACTCCCTTACGCACTGCTTAACAGCAGGCAAAGCAGGCGTCCACCGCGCGAAAACGCCCAAAAAATAGGCAATGCATGTTTTTCGGGCAGAATTACGCGCGCATTTCCTTGCGCGCGGGGCATAAGGGGCGCAAAACCTGTGGCATGATGCCTCATCCTGCACCCAAAATCGCCGATATTGCCCTAACCTCGCCCGTGCTGCTGGCACCTATGGCGGGAATCACCGACCTGCCGTTTCGGCGGGTGGTGGCGGGTTTTGGCGCGGGGCTGGTGGTTTCGGAAATGGTCGCCAGCCAAGAGGTGATGCAGGGCGGCGCGCTTGCCCTTGCCCGCGCCGAACTGGGGCTGGAAGACCACGCCACATCGGTGCAACTGGTGGGGCGCGATCCGTATTGGATGGGCGAGGCTGCCCGTTTTGTCGAAGCGAATGGCGCGCAAATCATTGATATCAATATGGGCTGCCCTGCCAAACGTGTCACGCAGGCGGGCGGCAATGGGGCCTGCGGCTCTGCCCTGATGCGCGAGCCTGATTTGGCACTGGCGATTAT
>JAIXVS010000368.1 GCA_027482795.1 Rhodobacter sp. | reverse complement strand
GCGCTGCGCGATACGATATTGGGGCTGGGCGGTAAAGACAGGCTTTCAGGCGGGGCGGGCAATGATGTGCTGTCGGGCGGGGCGGGACTTGATCGGCTCAGGGGCGGTGTGGGCGCAGACACGTTCGAATTTTCCAGTATCCGAGATATGACACGGAATATGCGCACCACCGATGTGATTTTGGATTTCAGGCGCGGGCAGGATAAGATTGATCTTTCCATAATCGATGCCAGCAGCCGATTGGGGGGCAATAATGCATTTACCTTTGATGGGACGAAGTCCTTTGGCACATCAAAACAGGGGGATATTTACTTTCAGCGGTTCGATCTGGCAGGCAGGTCGAAAGACTACACGCTGGTTTACATCGACACCGATAGCGACCGCGCGGCGGAGGGTGTGATTAAGGTGATGGGCCTGCACAACTTTACGGCGGGTGATTTTATTCTATAGGATGCCGTCCCTGTTCGCCGTGGATGTAGCGGGGCTGTCGCTGCGGCCCGTGCCGACAGAAGGGCCAGCGTCAGGCCCGTCATGGTCGCCGCTGTTGCCGTAAGGGGTGGGGAAAATCCCCATACCCTAAAGTACAGTTTTGGGTTGCGACGCACGGCAGGGTTGTTAACCTTGTCCCATCCGCCCGCACCACGCGGGCGCAGTGCTGGGGGCCGCGCGCGTGAGTACATTTGGAAGTGTTTTTGAGCTGTCGAGCTTGACGGGCGCAAACGGGTTTCAGATTAACGGTGAGGCGGCGGACGACTCCTCTGGCAGCTCAGTAGCAAACGCGGGGGATATTAACGGCGATGGGTTTGATGATCTGATTATCGGGGCCTATTCGGCCAACTTGAACGGCATAAATTCTGGCGCGTCTTATGTGGTGTTTGGTGCGGCAGGCGGATTTGCGGCTGATCTGAACCTGTCCACATTGAACGGCAGCAACGGGTTTCAGATTAATGGCGAGGCAGCGAATCACAACTCTGGCCGATCGGTCGCTACGGCAGGGGATGTCAATGGCGATGGGTTTGATGATGTGATCATCGGGGCCTTTGGGGCTGGCGCGTCTTATGTGGTGTTTGGCAAGGCGGGCGGGTTTGGGGACAATTTAAACTTGTCCACCTTGAACGGTACAAATGGGTTTCAGATCAATGGCGAGGCGTTGGGTGACACGGTCGCCAGCGCAGGGGATGTCAATGGCGATGGGTTTGATGATCTCATCATTGGGGCATTTGGAGCTAACCCGAATGGCACCTTCTCTGGCGCGTCTTATGTTGTGTTCGGCAAGGCGGGCGGATTTGCGGCTGATCTGAACCTTAGCGCGCTGAACGGAGCAAACGGGTTTAAGATCAATGGTGAGGCGGCGGGGGACTACTCTGGCATGTCTGTCGCTAGCGCAGGGGATGTCAATGGCGATGGGTTTGATGATTTGATCATCGGCGCACGGCTTGCCGATCCGAATGGATTCAATTCTGGCGCTTCTTATGTGGTGTTTGGAGCAACGGGCGCGTTTTCGGCTGATCTGAACCTTTCAAGCTTGAATGGCATAAACGGGTTTCAGATCAGTGGCGAGGCGTCGAGGGACTACTCTGGCATCTCGGTCGCTAGCGCGGGGGATGTCAATGGCGATGGGTTTGATGATCTAATCATCGGGGCATCAGGAGCCGATCCGAATGGCGCGGGTTCCGGGGCGTCTTATGTGGTGTTTGGGGCGGCGGGCGGATTTGCCGCAAATTTAAACCTTTCAACATTGAACGGTACAAACGGGTTTCAGATCAGTGGCGAGGTGGCGGTTGACTACTTTGGCCGCTCGGTCGCGTCGGCGGGGGATATCAATGGTGACGGGTTTGACGATCTGATCATCGGGGCCTGGGCGGCCGATCCGAATGGCAACTATTCTGGCGCGACTTATGTGGTCTTTGGGGCGGCAGGCAGTTTCGCGGCAAATTTAAACCTGTCTATATTGAACGGTACCAACGGGTTTCAGATAAATGGCGAGGTGGCGAGAGACTTCTCTGGTAGCCGAGTCGCCTCGGCGGGAGATATTAACGGCGATGGGTTTGATGATTTGATCATCGGGGCCGACGGGGCCGATCCGAATGGCAGCGCGTCTGGCGCGTCTTATGTAATCTTTGGCCGCGCGCCCAATTTAGCGGTGTCGCATACGGGCACCGCCGCTGACAATACCATTATCGGCGGCAGCCTAAACGATACTTTGAACGGTTTAGCTGGCGATGACACGCTTTATGGCGCTGTAGGCGATGACATCATTTATGGAGAAACGGGTGATGATTTGCTGGATGGCGGCGCTGGCGATGATCTGATGTATGGCGGGGCTGGCAACGACCTGTTTATTTTGGACAGCGCGGGCGATATCGTTTTCGACACCAGCGGTATCGACGAGGTGCGGGCCACCTTCTCGCTGAACCTTGCCGATGCCGCCTTTGCCGTAATGGAAAACGCGGGCCTTTTGGGTGCAGGTGATCTGGCCTTGACAGGCAGCGCGGGGGACAATGTGCTGACTGGCAACGGCGGACGCAACGCGATTGTGGGGGGCCTCGGCAATGACACGCTGGCGGGCGATGGCGGCAATGACGTTCTAGACGGCGGCGCGGGCAACGACATTATGTTTGGCGGGGCGGGCCGCGACAGTGTCATCAGCGGCACAGGCAACGATACGCTGATCGGCGGCGCGGGGCAGGATCGGCTTACGGGCGGGGCGGGGCGCGATGTGTTTGAATTTATCTCAATGCGCGACATGACCACCCGCGAGCGCACCACCGATGTGATTACAGATTTCAGGCGCGGGCAGGATAAGATTGATCTATCTGATATTGATGCCAGCACAGTTCGGCCCACGGACGATGCGTTTTTGTTTCGGGGCAAGGCGGCGATTGGTGCGAATACGGCGGGTGAGGTCAGCTATAAGCAGTTCAACCTTGCGGGCCGCAAAAACGATT
>JAIXVS010000227.1 GCA_027482795.1 Rhodobacter sp. | reverse complement strand
TAAAGGTGCAACCAGGCAAAAGCTTTGTTGTGTTTGGTGCAGGTTCGGTTGGCCTTTCGGCAGTGATGGGCGCGGTCGTGCAAGGCGCGACAACGATCATCGCGGTTGATATGCATGACAGCCGCTTGACCTTGGCACGCGAGTTGGGGGCGACCCATGTGATCAACGCCAAAAGCGATGATGTGGTGGGACTAATCCATGCGCTGACGGGCGGGGTCAACTATGCGCTGGACACAACGGGCCTGCCCGCAGTGATCCGCCAAGCGGTTGATGCGCTGGCACCGCGCGGCACCTGCGCGATTTTGGGCGCGCCAATGCCGGGGTCTGAAATTTCGGTCGATAACACGGGATTTATGTCGATGGGCAAAAAGCTGATCGGCGTGGTTGAAGGGCAAACTAACCCTGACACCTTTATTCCGACCCTGATTTCGCTGTGGCAGGCGGGGCGCTTCCCCTTTGATAAATTGGTCAAGTTTTACGACTTTGCCGATATCAATACAGCCATCCACGACAGCCACGCAGGCACCACGATTAAGGCAATCGTGCGCATGTAATCCAAGCGCAAGGCCCCTTGGGAGGGGGGCCTTGCTGCACCAGCTTTTAACGGATGCTGGGGAAAACACCCCGCACCACTTTTGGGAGGAACCTATGCATAAACCTAGCTCACTGATTTCTGCGCCAATCAGCCGCCGCAGTTTTTCGCGCCTGATCGCAGGTTCGGCCTTGGCCGCACCGCTGATCGGCACCCGCGCCTTTGGCCAAGATGCTGGCGTGTTTAAAATTGGCTATATCGGCCCGCAATCTGGCCCCTTGGGCATTTTTGGCATGGCCGACCAATATCTGATCGACACGATCCGCGCCAATTTGGCGGGCGGAATCGAGGTGGGCGGAAAGATGATGCAAGTGGAAATCATCACCGCTGACACGCAATCTGACCCTGTGCGCGCCAGCCAGATCACCCGCGATATGATCAATTCCGAAGCGCCTGATCTGATTCTAACCCACTCGGCCCCAGAAACGGTGAACCCTGTGTCGGACGCCTGCGAAGCGGGCGCAACGCCCTGCCTTTCAACCGTGGCACCTTGGGAAGCCTTCTACTTTGGCCGTGGCGGCAAGCCGGGCGAGCAGTCGTTCAAATGGACGTTCCACTATTCCTTTGGCACGGGCAACTTCCTGAACCTGTATAACGGGCAGTGGTCGCTGCTGGACACCAACAAAAAGGTGGGCACGCTGGTGCCATCGGACGCAGACGGCAACGCCATTCGCGCAGGCCTTTTGCCCGCAATGGCCGAAGCAGGTTGGGAAATTGTGGATGCTGGCCCGTACGAGAATATGAGCCAAGATTTCACCCCGCAGATTGACGCGTTCAAAGATGCTGGCGTTGAAATTGTGGTATGCTTCCCCTTCCCGCCAGATTTTCCAGTGTTCTGGCGTCAGGCCGCGCAGCGTGGTTTGGCACAGCAACTGAAAATCATGCAAATGGCCAAAGCGGGCCTGTTTGCTGCCGAAATGGAAGCTTTGGGCGATTTGGGCCAAGGGCTGTGCACAGGCGTTTACTGGCACCCCGCCTTCCCATTCTCGTCCACCTCGACAGGCCTGTCCAACGCCGATCTGGGCAAAGGATACGAGGCTGCAACAGGCGCACAATGGGCGCAGGCGCTGGGCGCGTCTGCATCGTTGTTCGACGCCGCCATCGCGCTGGCGCAGCAGTCGGGCAACCCCAAAGACAAGGAATCGATGGCCGCAACCCTGCCCAAGCTAAAGGCAGAAACAGCCATCGGCACGGTCGATTTCACCACGGGCCCAATGGCCAACTGCGCGGTGTCGGGCCTTGCTGGCGGTCAGTGGAACAAGGCAGCCGAGGGGCCGTTCCAGTTCCAGCTGGATCTGGTTTCGAACGCCGACTTCCCCGGTGTGAACCTGACGTCCGAGTTTAAGCCACTGGCCTTTGGCTAAGCCATCCACTTTGGCACGTAACCTTCGACATGGGCGCGCGATCTGCGCGCCCATGTCACAAAGACCAAAAGCAAAGGGCGGCGGCAGGTATGTCTGCGAATTCATCAGAACCGATTTTGCGCGCAGTGGGGGTGAACAAATCCTATGGCGCGCTGAAGGTGTTACACGGCGTTGATTTTCACGTCCTGCAAGGCGAGGCTGTGGGCATTGTTGGCCCTAATGGCGCGGGCAAAACCACGCTGTTTGGCGCGCTGGCAGGATCGTTTCCCATCACATCTGGGACCATTCATTTGCAAGGCGCAGATTTGGGCGGCACCAGCGCGGCCGAGCGTTGCCGCATGGGCCTTGCCCGCACCTACCAGGTGCCGCGCCCGTTTTTGGGCATGACGGTGTTTGAAAATGTTTACGTATCGGCCATGTCGGGCATGGGCGCAAATTCGGCCCGCGCCACGCAAAAGGCCGCCGAAGTTTTAGAAATGTCGGGGATGATGCCGCTTGCCAACCGACCCACTGCGGCGCTGGGCCTGCTGGATCGTAAACGGCTGGAAGTGGCCCGCGCGCTGGCCACGGGGCCATCAGTTATTTTGCTAGACGAGATCGGCGGCGGGTTGACCGAGGCGGAACTCACCGAACTGGTTGATCTGATCCGCGCGCTGCAATCGGGCGGTATGACGGTGGTGTGGATCGAGCATATTTTGCACGCGCTTTTGCGCGTGGTTACGCGGCTGGTTTGCATGGCCGAGGGGCGCGTATTGGCGCAGGGCGATCCGCGCGAAGTTATGGCCCACCCCGAAGTGCAAGCCGCCTATTTGGGGAGCAGCCCAGAATGACAGCCGCGTTAGAGCTAAACCAAATCGTGGGCCGCCATGGACAGTTGCAGGCCATTAAAGGCATGACCCTGCGCATTGATAAGGGCGAGGTTGCGGCGATTATCGGCGCGAACGGGGCAGGCAAAACCACCCTGATGCGAATGATCGCGGGCCTGCATCCCTGCGCGGAAGGCAGCATTGCGCTGTTTGGCAGCGATGTCACCGCCATGCCCGCGCACGGCCGCCTGAAGGCGGGCATCGCCCTGTCGCCCGAAGGTCGCCGTCTGTTCGGTGATATGACCGTGCAAGAAAACCTGATGATTGCCGCCGAAAACGGGCGGCGCGGCGATTGGAATTTGGCATCCGTCTGCGATGCGTTTTCGCAGATAACCCCACTTCTTGCGCGGCCTGCGGGCGGGCTTTCGGGCGGGCAGCGCCAAGCTGTCGCCATTGCGCGCGCGCTGATTGCCAACCCCGATGTGCTGTTGCTGGATGAGGTATCGCTTGGCCTATCGCCTGTAGCGGTGGACGGAGTCTATCAATCCTTAGAAACCCTGCGCGGCGCGATGACGATGATCGTGGTGGAACAAGACCTGACCCGCGCGATGAAATTTGCCAGCCGCGTGATTTGCATGGCCGAAGGCGTTTTAGAGCTGGACGGCGCACCCAAAAACCTGACGCGCGCGCAGATCACCGATGCCTATTTTGGCATTCACAAAACAGCCGACACCGCAGCAGGGGGGGCCGCACATGCTTGAGGCAATTGTTCAAGGCGTTTTGCTAGGCGGCTATTATGCTGTGCTGGCGGCGGGCCTTTCGCTGATGTTTGGCGTGGTGCGGTTTATCAACCTTGCCCATGGCGATATGGCCGTTCTGGGCGCGATGATTGCGCTGTGGTTTGTGCAGGGCGCAGGGCTGCATGTGGCCATTGCCATTGCCCTGACACTGCCCCTGATGGGGGCCTTGGGCTGGCTGATGCAGCGGATGATCTTTGAACGCGCGCTGCGCGGCGGCTTCCTTATTCCGATTCTAACAACCATCGGTCTGGGCGCGGCCCTGCAAAACGGCATGTTTGGCCTGTTTGGGTCTGACACCAAATCTTTGGGCGCCTATATTGGCAATCTGTCTTGGGCCAGCTGGGAAATTCCGGGCGGTATATTCATCGGCCAGTTGCCGGGCTACATGTTCCTAACGGCGATTTTGGTGCTGGGGGCGGTGCATGTGCTGCTAACGCGCACCGCCTTTGGCCGCGCCGTGCGCGCCACTGCAACCGATAGCGAGGCAGCGGCCCTATGCGGTGTTGACGCACGCCGCGTGCACCGTGGGGCGGCTGCCATTGCCGTGGCGCTGGCGGGGCTGGCGGGGATATTTCTGGCCATGCGCGCGCAGGTCACGCCATTTGCAGGGCCGATGCTGCTGATCTTTGCCTTCGAGGCCGTGGTGATTGGCGGGATAGGGTCGTTGCGCGGCACGTTGATTGGCGGCATTGCGCTGGGCCTTGCGCAAAGCTTGGGCGCAATGATTTCGCCGCAGTTTTCGCTGCTGGCAGGGCATTGCGTGTTTCTGGCAGTGCTCGCCTATCGTCTGATGTCAGGCGCTGCGGCGGGGCGCGGGGGCTGGCGCGCGACCATCACAGCCCTTGTCTTTCACAAATCAATGCTGCGGGGCAAATCATGACAAAGGCGCAAATTGTGGCCCATATCCTGCCCATGCCTGCCCAAGATCGCCGCATCCTGATCGCGGCGCTCGCCCTACTTGCGGTGCTGGCCGTGCTGCCGCTGATGGCATCAGCTCTTGTGGTGGATAAACTGACATATCTGTTTATTCTGATTATGTTTGCCGCCATGTGGAACCTGCTGGCAGGCTATGCGGGGCTGGTTTCGGTGGGGCAGCAGGCGTTCATTGGCCTTGGCGGCTATGCTATGGTGCGCATGGTTGAGGCGGGCCTGCCCCCCTTTCCCGCCATATTCTTGGGCGCTTTGGCGGCAGGTGTGGTGGCATGGATCATGTCATGGTTTGTGCTGCGCATGAAAGCGGGTGAATTTGCCATTGCCACATGGGTGATTGCAGAAGCCATCCGTTCGATGGTGTCGTTCGACCCGCTGATCCAAGGGGAAACAGGCACCTCGATTACGGCGCTGAACGCCTATGCGCCCGAAATGCGGCGGCTTACGATTTATCTGTTGTCCCTTGTCACCATGACGCTGATGATTTGGGGCGCATGGGCGCTGCTGCATGGGCGCACGGGCGCGCAGGCCCAAGCGATCCGCGATGATGAAGAGGCGGCGGAATCGGTTGGCATCACCACTTTTGCGGTAAAGCAGCGCATTTATGTTCTGGCGTCTATCGGCTGCGCGGTGGCGGGCACGCTGTGGCTGGCATCAGCCATCACCTTCCAGCCGCGCACGTCTTTTGGCGTGCAATGGTCGGTGTTCATGCTGTTTATGGTGCTGGTCGGCGGGATTGGCACGTTCATTGGGCCAATTTTAGGGGCGCTGTTGTTCTTTGCCTTGCAAGAAATCTTTGGCGATTTTGGCGCGTGGTATATGGCGGGGGTGGGGATTGTGGCGATTTTGTTCGCCCTGTACCTGCCCAATGGCATTGTCGGCCTATGGCTGAATAAGGGCCGCGCCGAGCCGTTATCGATGCGCAAATTGCTGTCCCAAGACAGGTAGAAAACATGCAAGATCAATTCATCACTGTAAACGGCCTGCAAATTCGGTATCGCGATACGGGCGGCGCGGGAGTTCCGATTGTGCTGACGCATGGCATCGGCGGGTCGCTGGAATTGTGGCAACCGCAGCTGGATGATTTGGGCAAAACTCACCGTCTGATTGCGTGGGATGTGCCAAACCACGGCCTATCTGGCCTGACAGGCCGCGCCGAGGATTGGAACAGCTATGCAGCTTGGTATCTGGCCTTTGCCGATGCTTTGGGCCTGAACCAGTTTATCGCTGCGGGTAATTCCATGGGTGGGGCGCTGTCCTTGCGTTTGGCGGGGTTGGCACCCGCGCGTGTGCGCGGGGTGGTTTTGGCCAATGCGGCATCGCTGGGGCGCGATGTGTTTCCCGTGTTCCGCCTGATGACCTTGCCGATTTTGGGCGAGGTGATGAATAAGCCCAGCGCAAGGGGCGTGGATATGGCCCTGTCGGCGATTGTGCGGGATAAATCCTGCGTCAGTGCCGATCTGCGCGCGGCTATGCTGCGCAATCAGTTCAAAACAGGCGGCTCTGCGGCCTTTGTTGCCACTTTGCGCGCCACGACCAACCTGTTTGGTCAACGCGCTGATGTTTGGCAGGAAAGCCATAGCTTACTGGCTGAATTGGACGTGCCAATGCTGGTGATGCACGGGCGGCAAGACGCGGTTTTGCCGCTAAAACACAGCGAGGCTGCCGCCAAACTGGCACGCCGCGCGCAGTTGGTTGTGCTGGAGAACTGCGGCCACACCCCGCAAATCGAAAAGCCTGCCGAGTTTAATGCAGCTTTAACAGCCTTTACTGCAAATCTTGCAACCTAGGCCGACCGCGCGTCAAATGCGGCGCGCGATGTGTCAATTTCGCCGCGGTTATCGATGACCCATTTGGCCAGATAGGCCAAATGCCCAAATAGGCTTTGCCCCAAGGGCCGCAGTCGGTAATCTACACGCGGCGGGGCGCTGGGGGTAACGATACGTTCGATTAGCCCATCACGTTCCAGTTTGCGCAGGGTATGGGTTAGCATCTTTTGCGACACATCGGGAATGTCGCGGCGCAGTTCGGAAAAGCGGCGCTGCGACATTGACAGCGCCGTCATCACCAGAATCGACCATTTATCTCCCAGCCCATCCATCACTTGCCGCACGGGGCAGGTCGCTGGATCAAGCGAAATCACCCGCGCCATAGCCTGCGTTTCAATATTCTGCCCGTTTTCCATGCCATTCTCTTTCTGTGTGCCGCAGTTTTCTAATGGTTACCAAAAGGTGCCTTCTTTTCATACTCATACAATCGATATAGATGTCAAGTATCGAAAAGATACCAACACATGAAAGGGTACTATTATGGAAATTATGACACGCAGAACCATCCTGAAAGCAGCCGCAGCGGGCGGCGCGGCGGGTGCATTGCTGCCAGGCATGGCCCATGCAGCCGCAAAAGGAACCGAGGTTTTCACCTCGGACGAAGCAGGTCTATTGGTAGACAGCACGGTGATCTTGGGCGAAAAGTCTGCCGTTTTGATTGACGCGCAGTTCACCGCAGGCAATGCGGGGCTGCTGGCCGAAATGATCGCGGCTTCGGGGCGCACATTGGAAAGCATTCTGATTACCCATATCCACCCCGACCACATTTTGGGCCTGCCCGTGCTGCTAGACCGCTTTCCGCAGGCAAAGGCCTATGCCCAGACCGATATTCAAGGCATTCTAGCGCAGATTTTGGGCGGGATGCATGGCCAAATCGCGGGCAACGCGCCTGCTGGCGTGTTTGCAGACCGCTTTGTAGTGCCCGAAGCGCTAAGCGCCGATCACATCATGCTGGAAGGCGAGCGGATCGAGATTCTGCCCCCCATGGCAGGTGATACCGCGCTGATCACGCCTGTGCATATCCCCAGCCTGAACACGCTGATTGCCACCGATGTTGCCTATATCGACACCCATCTGTGGATGGAAGAAGTGGTGCAAAACAACACCATCGGCGCATGGCGTGCAAGCATTGAACAGTTGCGCGGTATTGGCGCGGCAACGGTTATTCCAGGCCACCGCAAATCGGGCAGCGCCAATGATGCCAGCGTATTTGATGCAACCGTGGCCTATCTTGACCACTTTGAAGCAGCGCGCGCGGCATCGGCCAATGCCGAAGAATTCCGCGCCAAACTGCTGGAGGGCCGCGAAGACTTGGGCTTTGGCTTTGCCATCGACCGCAGCGTTGCAGCGGCTTTCCCTGCGTAACGCAGGCTTGCACGAAGGCAATGGGGGCGGCCGCATCTTGCGCGCCGCCCCTTTTCATGCGCCGCCACCGCCCCAGCACAAGCCTTGCGCAGAATTGCAGAGTTGGTGCTGGCCATTCGCGCGCCTATATACAACCAACGCGGGTTAAACTGCCGCGATGCACCAGTTCAACATAGGAAAAGAAAGACATGCGCGAGACTGAACGCCCCCCCGCCCGCCGCCGCTTTTTGACCTTTGCCGCAGCCCTGCCTGCCAGCCTTGGCCTGTCTACCCTGCGCGCGAATGCCCAGCAGGCAATGATTCCAACTGCGCCCGATATGGAAGGGCCGTTTTACATCAGCAACATGCCTGTGACGGCCACGCTAAACCGCTGGGGCAAAACGGGCGAGGCGATGCGGATTGCGGGCCAAGTTCTAAGCGCAGCCGAGGGCAATGCGCCAATTGCTGGGGCCAAGTTGGAAATTTGGCAAACCGATGGGCGCGGCGTGTATCACCCCGAAGAAAACGGCGATTACGCCGATTTCAACGATGCCGATTTGGACATGCGCGGCACGGTTTTGGCAGATGCCATGGGACGTTTCGATGTGCTGTCGGTTTTCCCCAAAGAATATTGGCCCCGCCCACCGCATATCCATTACCGCATCAGCGCAGATGGCTTCGCCACGCTGATCACCCAGCATTATCTGGACACCGCCCCGCGCGAACGCCCGCATCGCACGGCGCAGGTGATCCGAGATGGGTCGCCAGCCGTGTTTCCTGCGCCGACCATTTATTTGACACCGCTTTAGCACAGAGGGCAAAGATGACCCTTAACCGCCGCAATTTTTTGCAAAACGGGGCAGCCTTGGCCGCGCCCATCACCGCCCTAGGAGGGATCATGCACACAGCTACGGCGCAAAGCGCCCTGCGCTTTTCTGATACCGCCGATGCGCCCGTGCGCCCCGGCGCGCCTGTGCTGCTGGTGCGCGATTTGGCGGGGCTGGTGCGGTATTATCAAGGCACCATCGGCCTGCATGTGATTGACCAAGACACATCCGAGGCGCAGCTTGGCGCGGGGGGCCGCGTGCTGCTAACCCTGCGCGCCCGCGATGGCGTTGAAATTGAACCGCAGGGTTTTGCGGGCCTGTATCACACAGCGTTCCTGCTGCCAGATCGCCCCGCCTTAGGCCGCTGGCTGCTGCGGGCAATTAACGCAAAGGTAGAATTTGTCGGCGCGGCCGATCACTTGGTTAGCGAGGCGCTGTATCTGCAAGACCCCGAAGGCAACGGTATCGAAATCTACGCCGACCGCCCGCGCGATCAGTGGGAATGGGACGGCGATATGGTGAAAATGGCCAGCAATGCGCCCGATATTCGCGATATTGTTATGGCAGGCGGCGGTGTGGCAAGCGAGTTGGCACAGGTGCCAGATACCACCACCGTGGGCCATATCCACCTGCGCGTGGGCGGCATTCCAGAGGCAGAGGCATTCTACAACGGCCTGATGAATTTCGATGTAACGGCCCGCCTGCCTGGGGCGACGTTTTATTCAACGGGCCAGTATCACCACCATATCGCCACGAACACATGGGAAAGCCGCGGCGCGCCGAAACGGTCTGGCAGCGTGACAGGGCTTGCCGCGTTCGATCTGCTGGCCAAGGATCAGGCGGCATATGATATGGTGGCCGAAAAGATGCTGGATATGGGCGGCAAGCGAGCGGGCAGCGCTGTATCGCTGGCTGATCCGTGGGGCAATTTGGTGCAGCTGCGCCGCGCCTAAGTAACCTGTGCCTAAATCACTTGGGTCAACGGATCAATCCGCCCCGCCTGAAACGTATCTGCAAGGCGGGTCAGTTCCACCCGTTTGACAACCCCGCCCTTATAAAAGGGGTCACCCATGGCAAAGGCGCGGGCGCTTTCCTCATCCTTGGCGCGCAGAATTCCAAAATTGCCAATGCCGCTTCCCGCCTCATTCCACAGGGCTGCGCCTGTTAGCACAATCGCCAAACCATCCCCACCAGATGCCACCCAAGCGCGGTGCGCCGCGCGCAAGCTGTCGCGCAGGGCGGCAATATCTGCGCCAGAATGATGCGGGCAAATCATCAGGAAATACATCAGGCGTTCTCTAGCAAAACCATGCCTGCGCCTGTCATAGAGGCGGGGGCAAAGTAGTGGCGGCATAGGGTGTTTACCGTCTCGTCCATACAGCCGCGCATCACCAACCACATGATAAGTTCGGCCCCTTCAGAGCCGAACACCTGAATGTAATCTTCGCGGGTCATATCGCGATACCGCTGCGGGTTGGGGCCAATATCGGCAATCCATTTGCGGTCTTCATCTGGGTTGATATAGCCCGCACGCGCGCCCTGTAATTGGTGCGACAGCCCGCCTGTGCCCAAGACGACCACCTTTTCGTCGGTGGGATAGCTTTCAATCGCCGCGCGCAAGCT
>JAIXVS010000034.1 GCA_027482795.1 Rhodobacter sp. | reverse complement strand
GCCCAAGACGACCACCTTTTCGTCGGTGGGATAGCTTTCAATCGCCGCGCGCAAGGTGCGGCCCAAATCCCACATCCGCTGCGGGGTGGGGATAGGGTATTGAATGGTGTTGACCAGAATAGGCACCACTTTGACAGGCCAAGCTTGTGGGCGGCCAAAGATCAGCTCCATCGGCACCTGCATCCCATGATCCACGTCCAACTCGCGGCAGATCAGCGGGTCGAAATGCTGCGCCACCATTGTATCGGCCAAATGCCATGCAAAATCGGCAGCGCCCAGAAAATCGGGTACGGGGCGGGGGCCCCAACCTTCATCAATCGGGGCATAGCTTTCGGCCACGCCCAGCGCCAGCGTTGGCACGCGGTCTAGGAAAAACGCATTGCCATGGTCGTTGAAAATCACCACGGCGATGTCGGGTTTTTGGGCGGCCACCCAGTCTTGCGCGGGAGTGTAGCCATTGAAAAAGGGTGCCCATTCATCTGTATGGCGCAGGCCCTTGTCCAGTGCGGCGGCGATGGATGGCACGTGGCTGGTGCCAATGCCTGCAATCAATTTAGCCATTTGTCACCTTTCCAAGGCGGGTATCCAAGAACGTATCCATGCTAAGCCCCGCCTGCGCCGCGCCAATCGCGCGAATCGGGGTTGGGTCTACGGCGGATAGTTTCAGGATGTAGAACAGATTTCCCCCCAGCCGCACCATTTCGGCCCAATCGCGCGCCTTAACGGCGGCGGTTTGCTGCGGGGTCAGGTGAAAGCGGGCAAGGTAGGCATCTTCATCTGCCAAAAAATCCGCGCGGCCTTGCGGGGTGGACAGGCCCATCGCCATTTTGTTCAGCGCGTAACCAAGTGTGCCGCGCGGGCGATCGTACAGCGGCGTGTCGGGAATGCGGTCAAGCGTAATATCGTCCCGCACCACGCCCAGCGCCCATTCAGCCAATAAACGCGCCACCGCATCAGGCTGTTCAACTGGCGCGAAATGGCCTGCGTTTTCGATGATCTCTAACCGCGCCTGCGGGCACAGTGCGCGAATATCTTCGTGCTGGGCAATTGGCGACCATGTATCTTGCCGCCCCGTCATCAGCAGCATCGGCCCCTTATAGGCCAGACTTGCCCCTGCATCTGGCCGCGTCAGCAGCGCGCGCAATTGGCGGGCGTGAACGTCTGGCCCCATGCGGATAACCATATCGGTCAACGCCTGCATCAGTGCAGGGTTTGGCGGGGCGTCTGCGTTCATCATGCCCGGCAACCAAGCGGCGGCCACTTCGGCCATCCCCCGCGCATAGCCCATTGTTATCATGGCGTGACGCTTGCCTTCTTCGCCACTCCGTTTGGGGTGCATGCCCGTGTTCAGCAGGGCCAGCCCCGCCACGCGCCCATGCGCCATGCGGGCCATTTCCATTGCCACGCGCCCGCCCAGCGAATGGCCCACCAAAATCAGCCGCCCATCATGCTTTGCTAGCAAATCGCGCGCCATATCGGGAATACTATCGTGGGCAGAAATATCGGCCACGACATTGGGCACATCGCCCATTGCTGCCTGCGCCGCCTGCCAGACCAGCCCATCGCAGACCAGCCCGGGAATGAACAAAACCGTTGCCATATCGCCCCCCGAAGTGAAAACGCCGCCCCTGCGGAACAGGGGCGGCGCGCCTGCTTAGCGCTTGGTACGCCAGCTGTCGGCGTAGTTGGTGCGCGCCTCGGCGGCATAGGGGGTGGCCGCCACGCGCACACGGATTTCCGTTTGGCGGTGCGGCTCGGTGCTGGTTTTGCCCGTGGTTTCAGGCTCGCCCCACTTTAGCGTTAGGATATCATTTTCCTGCACGTCCTGCGAGACGACACCCAGCGACAGCATGGTACGTTCGTTATAGGAATAGCCGTTGAACATGCTCATCCCCACCATTTTGCCAGCGTTGTTGACGATCATGTCGGCGCTGGACGAGGCATAGTTGGGCTGCGGGAAGTCGATCCACTTAAACGGCACACCTGGTTCAAAGTTGGATGCGATAACTTTCATCACATCGTCGCGGTTCCATTCGAAGGTGACTTTCTTGCGGTTCTTCGGGCTGCCCTTCATCGCCGTTAGCGCGGCTTTGCCGATGAAGTCATCCTTTTTCCAGCCAATGTAGAAATCATAGCCCAACTCGAACGGGTTCACGTAGTAATCTTCGATATTGTCCGACACGAAGGATCCGCCAATCGCGCCAGCGGATTCGTAGCTGTCTGCGGCCAACCAATCGCGGTAGTCGGCCATCATACCATCCCCAGTATAAATGCCTGGCAATGGCGAAGGGATCCAGCCCGATTCCAGCGTGTTGGTCGAATAGGCGCGGCTGCCGCATTGCACCAAATTCACCCCAGCATCGCGCGCGGCTTGCAGAATGGTGGAATGGATATAATCTTTATCCTTGTAAGGCCCCCAGATCTCCAAACCAGGCGCGCCCGACATACCGTGGCGCAGCGCCTGCACCTTTTTGCTGCCAATATTGATCCAATCGACGTGGAAGAACTTAATGTCTGGCACAGGGCCGCCGTTCATCTTGTCAAAAACCTTCGGCGCGTCTGGGCCTTGGATTTGGAAACGGTAGTGCTCGCGCAGAACGCGCTCGCCTTCGGGGCGGCTTGGGCTGCGGGGGTCATAGCGCAGGCGCACGTTCCACTTGCCATAGGCGGCGCAGAACATCAGCCAGTTCGACGTGGGCGCGCGGCCGACCAGAATGTATTTATCCTCACGCTCGCGGAAGATGATGTGATCGCCGATCACATGGCCATTTGGGGTGACGGGCACGAAATGCTTGGCGCGGTTCAGATCGAAATTGGCAAAGCTGTTGATGCCGTGGTGCGACAGAAACTCGGTCGCTTGCGGGCCTTCGACAATCACCTCGTCCATATGGTGGCTTTGGTCAAACAGCACCGCCGTTTGGCGCCAAGCGACCTGTTCGTTGCGCCAGTTTTGAAATTCGGGGGCCACAACGGGGTATACATACATCCCCGCGCGTGAATTGCGCAGCATGGTCACGGGGTTGCCCGCAGCCTGCATAGCGGTTGTTAGACTGGATGCCATTTGGTTTCTCCTCCCAAAGAATGATGTATACATTCATAGTGGAAGAAAGCCTGATTTCAAGCCAAAAGGTGCAAATTACGGTCTAAAATGTATACATTATCTGCTAAGTGGCCAAAATGGCCAAACTTGGCACCCCTTCGCGCAGCGCCGCCTCTTGGCCCAGCAGCATTTCCACATTGCGCCGCGCCGCGCGGGCGTGTTCGCGGGCCAGTGATTCGGCGCGCGCGCCTTCGCGGTTGGTGATTGCATCGATCATGGCACGGTGCTGCTCTTGGGCCGCACCAAGGGTTTTGATCAGCGCCAACTGGTGTGAATGGTCATCCAGAAAGGCCGAGGGGGAGGCAAAAGGCAGCGTGATAATTCGTTCAATTTGCCGCTGGATCACATCGCTTTGCGACATGTGGGCAAGATGGGCATGAAAGCGGGTGTTCAGCGCAGAATATCCCTCCATATCAATGGTTTCATTGCTGAAAAGCCTGTCAATCTGGCGGATAATCTCGCGCGCCTGCGCCAACATGTCGGCAGGAACACCGCGTTCGGCTGCCAGCCTTGCGGCCGTGCCTTCCAGCACGCCGCGCAGCTCGATCGTATCAACAACATCGCGCACGGCAAAACTGCGCACGGCAAAGCCGCCGCCAGATGTGCGATCTAGCAGCGCCTCTTCGGCAAGGCGGGCCAGCGCCGCGCGCACGGGGGTGCGGGATATGCCGAGTTCTTCGGCCAAGGCCACTTCGAACAGGCGGGTTCCGCCCGCAATTTGGCCATTCAAAATGCGCTGGCGCAGGGTAATCAGCGCGCGCTGGGCGTGGGTTCCGCTTTTCTGGTCACTCATCTGGGGGCCTTTGATGTATACATTTTCAGGATACCAAGCTTTCCCGCAAATGTATACAACGGCCACCTTACAGTTTCAGAATCCGCTTTGCGTTTTCCTTCAGGATCAGCGGGCGGACTTCATCGCGGATTGGAATATCTGCGAAATCTTTCAGCCAGCGATCAGGGGTGATGGCGGGCCAGTCTGACCCGAACAGCATCTTTTTCTTCAATATCGTATTGGCGTAATGCACGAAAATCGGCGGGAAATATTTGGGCGACCAGCCAGACATGTCGATATACACATTGGGCTTGTGCTGCGCCACG
>JAIXVS010000104.1 GCA_027482795.1 Rhodobacter sp. | reverse complement strand
CTGCCACCACCTCGCGGAAACTGGCATCGTTCAAATCGGCCCGCGCAGCCCCAATGATGCGGCTTTCCCCATTCATCTGGCCCGATACGAAACGCCGATACAGGCCCGGCAGAATTTTACGCCTGGCCAGATCCCCTGTGCCGCCAAAGATCACCAGATCAAAGCTGTCGACAGGTATGACGCGCGATACCATGATATATCCTTAAACTCAGGCGCTGTTAGCGCTAACGCGGGCCTTTTACCGCCCCTTGCCGCCCAAGTCTAGCAGACCCGCCTAAATTTATCGGAAAAAACCTGCACCGCGCCTACCCTTTAGGCATCCAGTTCCGCATCCCAGTACAGGTAATCCATCCAGCTGTCATGCAGATGGTTGGGCGGAAAGCGGCGGCCAATGGCCTGCATTTCCTGCGGATCGGGCCTGCGCGGGGCTTGTGCCAAATGCAGGCCCGAATGTTTCAGGCTGCGCGCGCCTTTCTTCAAATTGCAGGGCGAACAGGCGGCCACCACATTTTCCCAAGAGGTAATCCCGCCTTGGCTGCGTGGCACCACATGGTCAAAGGTCAAATCGCCCTTACTGCCGCAATACTGGCAGCAAAACCCATCCCGCAGAAAAAGATTAAAGCGCGTGAAGGCCACGCGCTTTTGAGGTTTGACATAGTCTTTCAGCACAACAACCGAAGGTATCCTAAACTCTAACCTTTGGCTGCGCACAGTTTGGTCATATTCGGCAATGATCTGCACGCGGTCTAACACGGCGGCTTTGATCGCCTCTTGCCAAGGCCACAACGATAACGGGTAATAGGACAGAGGGCGAAAATCAGCATTCAGCACCAGCGCGGGAAACTGGCGCAACCCCACAGGGTCGCGCACGAAAGAGGTGCGAAAATCCCCTGCCCGTTCAGCTGTATTCAAGTCACCGTCTAGCATAGGCATAACCCCAATAAGACAAACTTAGCATCCCTAAGATGCACTATATCTCGCACAAATTGCGGCGCAAGCCCCAGATTTCGCGCGTCTGCCCTGCATTTTTGGCACCCCTATGTGACGGGCGCGTGACATTTGGGCAGGATTTCGCCGCCCGCCTTTGCAATTGCCCGTTTAGGATTCTAATCAGGGCCAAAGGAGACGCCCATGATTTCGCGCCGCACTGCATTGACCCTTGCCCTCAGCCTGCCCATCTTGGCCTGCGCGCCCAAAACCAGCACCCTTCACCCAGGCGAGACGCCGCAGATGCGCGCGCAAATCCGCAAATGGGCAAAAATCCACGACATCCCCGAAAGCCTGTTGCACCGCATCATTCAGCGCGAAAGCGATTATAACGCCGCCGCCCGCAATGGCCCCTACTATGGGCTGATGCAAATTCTGCCGCAAACCGCGCGCGGCATGGGCTTTACAGGCGCGCCCGAAGACTTGCTCAATGCCGAAACCAACCTTGAATTTGCAGGCAAATACCTGAAAGGCGCGTGGATTGTGTCTGGCGGCAATGAGGATATGGCCGTGAAATGGTACGCTTCGGGCTATTACTACGAGGCAAAGCGTTTGGGCCTGCTCAAAGAAACGGGCCTGCGCACCTAAACCGCGCCGCTCTGCCTGCTTCCTTGCTCCCCAAATATCCCGGGGGTGCGGGGGCTGGCCCCCGCCGATGGGCTCGCGCGGGGGCTGGCCCCCGCATTTTGGCGCGCGCGGGGGCTGGCCCCCGCATCTTGGTGTGTGCGAGGGCTGGCCCCCGGCCTGTAGCCTCGTGCGGGGGCTGGCCCTCGCCTTGCCACCCTCACGCGCTTTTCTTGCCCGCCACCACCTGTTCGGCCAGCCCTTTGGCAATGGCAAAGGCGGCTTTAATCCGTTCGCCCTCACCCTTCATCTCGCCCATCAAAACAATCTTATTGCCCTGCACGCGCGCCGCTGGGCCCTGTTCTTTTAGGAACGTCACCAACCCTGCGGGATTGGCGAATTTGTCATTGTGAAACTGCACCGTCGCGCCCTTGGCCCCTGCATCCAGCCGCGAAATGCCCGCGCGTTTGCACATGGCCTTGATGCGCACAATCAGCATCAGCGTGTTCACCTCGCGCGGCAACGCGCCGAAACGGTCGATCAATTCCGCCGCGAACCCTTCCAACTCCACCTTCGTCGTCAGGCTGGACAGGCGGCGGTACAGGCCTAATCGGATATCCAGATCAGGGATATAGGATTCGGGGATCATCACGGGCACGCCCAAATTGATCTGCGGCGACCATTGATCATCCGCCGCCGTCAGGCCCGCAATCTCACCCGATTTGATCTTGGCAATCGTGTCTTCCAGCATCTGCTGGTACAGCTCGTACCCCACCTCTTTGATATGGCCCGACTGTTCCTCGCCCAAAAGGTTCCCCGCCCCGCGCAGATCCAAATCATGGCTGGCCAGATTGAACCCCGCGCCCAAACTGTCCAAGCTGGCCATCAGGCGCAGGCGCTTGTTGGCCTGCGGGGTCAGCGGGCTGCGGGGTTTGGTTGTCAGGAAACAATAGGCCCGCACCTTGGCCCGCCCCACCCGCCCGCGAATTTGGTACAGCTGGCTCAGGCCAAACATATCGGCGCGGTAGACGATCATCGTGTTGGCGGTGGGAATATCAAGTCCCGATTCCACAATAGATGTGGCCAGCAGCACATCATATTTGCCATCGTAGAAATCATTCATCCTTTCGTCCAAATCACCCGCCGCCAATTGGCCATGCGCGATGACATAGCGCAGTTCGGGCACGTTTTGGGCCAGAAACTCTTGCACCTCGTGCAAATCAGAAATACGCGGCACCACAAAGAAAGATTGCCCGCCGCGATGACGTTCGCGCAGCAAAGCCTCGCGCAGCGTCACGCTGTCAAATTCCGAGACATAGGTGCGAATGGCAAGGCGATCGACGGGCGGCGTGGTGATCAACGACAGATCGCGCACCCCTGTCAGCGACAGTTGCAGCGTGCGCGGAATGGGCGTGGCCGTCAGCGTCAGAACGTGAATCTCGCTGCGCATTTCCTTTAAGCGCTCTTTATGCGAGACGCCAAAATGCT
>JAIXVS010000042.1 GCA_027482795.1 Rhodobacter sp. | reverse complement strand
CGAGCCTGGCCGGTGCCTGCTGCTCGCTGGAGTGGCCGGGGCCCCAGCAGGCTAGCTGCGAAACTGTTTGGCCAGTTTCAGCCCTTGGCCCTGATAATTGGACGCAATTCCCGCGCCATACAGGGTATCAGGGCGCGCGGCCATTTTCTCATAGACAAGCCTGCCCACGACTTGCCCGTGTTCCAGCACAAAGGGCGCTTCGTGGCAGCGCACCTCTAATACGCCGCGCGATCCTGCGCCGCCCGCCGATGCATGGCCAAAGCCCGGGTCAAAAAACCCTGCGTAATGCACCCGAAATTCGCCCGCCATGGCCAGATAGGGGGCCATTTCGGCGGCATAATCGGGGGGAATGGTGACAGCCTCGCACGAGACAAGAATATAAAACGCCCCCGGATCAAGGATGATGCGCCCAGAGGTGGTGCGGATTTCTTCCCAGAATTCGGATGCGGGATAATAGCCGATTTTGGCAATATCCACAACGCCCGTGTGCGGTTTGGCGCGGTAGCCCACCAGATCGCCCGCGCTGGGGCGCAGATCGACTGAAAAGCCAAGCCCGCCCGAAATAACCGCCTTACCCGATACAAGGGGTTCGGATTTATGCAGCATTTCCAGCGCCGTATCATCCAAAGCGGCCTGACCACGGCGAAAGCGGATTTGGTTCAGCCGCTGGCCCGCGCGCACCAAAACGGAAAAGCTTTTCGGGCATACCTCGGCATAAAGGGGGCCTTTGTAGCCTGCGGTGATGCGGTCAAATTCCACGCCGCCATCGGTGATGCAGCGCGTGAGCAAATCTAGGCGGCCTGTGGAGGATTTTGCATTGGCAACTGCGGTGATATCGCTTGGCAAATCAAGATGTTCCATCAAGGGGATAACGTAAACGCAGCCCTTTTCCAGCACTGCGCCAGCGGTCAAATCGATGCGGTGCATCTCGAACTCGGCAATGCGATGTGCCACGGTGCCCTGTCCCACAAGGAAGGACGCGCGCACACGGTAAGCGATGGTGCCAAGGCGCAAATCCACACTCGCGGGTTGTATTTGGTCGGGCAAAATCGCGGGATCAGCCGTGATTGCGCCAGATGCAATCAGATGTTTTAGCTGTTGAACGGGAAGAACGCCCACAGTCATGTCAGCCCCCAAGCTGTTGGTACAAAAAGAAAAAGGCCCGTATGCCCGAACGGCAGACAGGCCTTTTCTTTGGTCGGGCCGGGGAGATTCGAACTCCCGACCTTCCGCCCCCCAGACGGACGCGCTAACCAGGCTGCGCTACGGCCCGACACGCGCACTTCATAGCGCACTGGGCGGCAAGGGCAAGCGGGAAAGCGCATCAATCCGCGCGGCTTTCGGCATTTTGCACCATGCGCGCGTGCAGCGCGCGGGCGCGGGCCAGCAAGGCAGATGCCGATTTTTGCCGCGCAAAGGCCCCGTGCGGCAATGTGCGCAAAATCCGCGCAGCGGTTGTGCGGCTAAGGGGCGGGTGCCGCTGCGGCGGGCCCAGATCAAAGCCGGGAAATGTCGGGGCCTCATCCAAGGATTTGGTGAAATCGACGGTGTCGATCACTTTGCCCAAGGGTGCTGCGGGCAAGGGGGCTGCGGCCAAAGGCGCATCTGGGGCAGGGCGGCGATCATTGCGGCGCAGGGCGGTTTCCAGCGCGACGATGGTGGCCGTTTCGGCACGTTCGGGCGGCAGATCGGGTTCGGGTTCAATGCCAAAATTGCTGGACAGGGCGGCAGAAAGGGCGGCTTCGGCATCTAGATCAATGTCAGAAATGTCTGCGCCAATCAGCGCGGCCACGTGGCGAACCCCTTGATCGCGCAGCACTTTTTGCACACCGCGAATGGTCATGCCTTCGGCGTGAAGCAGGTATTTGATCCCCGTCAGCAGCGCCACATCATTGGGGCGATAATACCGCCGCCCGCCCGCGCGTTTGACAGGGCGAATTTGCGGAAAGCGGGTTTCCCAAAACCGCAAGACATGGGCAGGCGTTTCCAAAAGGGTTGCCACCTCGCTGATGGTGCGAAACGCCTCGGCTGATTTATCCATCAGTGGCTAACCCTTACGCCGTTTACCTGCGAGAACTTATTTCTTTTTGCCTGCCGCAACGCGGTCTTTCATCATATGCGAAGGGCGGAAAGACAGCACGCGGCGGGGGCTGATTGGAACCTCGTCGCCCGTTTTTGGGTTACGGCCCACGCGCGCGGTTTTTGCGCGCACCGAAAACGTGCCAAAGGACGAGATTTTGACTGTGTCACCCGCGGCCAGTGCATCGGAAATATGTTTTAAAACGGCTTCAACCAAATCAGACGATTCGTTGCGGCTAAGACCCACTTCGCGAAACACCGCTTCGCTTAGGTCCATGCGCGTCAATGTTTTCTCGCTCATATCATCCCCCCGGATTTTGGGTGAGTTTGAACAGGGATTTCTGCTAAGTCAACACATCTGCTGCATAGTTTGCTCGCGTCGCGGTGTAAATCAACCACTCTGGGACACTTTTACCAGCGCAAAACAACCGCGCCCCATGCCAAACCGCCGCCAATGGCTTCGGTGACAATCAGATCGCCCCGTTTGATTTGCCCGCGCGCCACCCCAACCGACAGCGCCAAAGGAATGGACGCGGCAGAGGTGTTGCCATGGTCTTGCACGGTGACGACAACCCGATCCATCGGGACTTGCAGGCGCTTGGCGCAGCCTTCGATGATGCGGATATTGGCCTGATGGGGCACGATCCAATCGACATCTTCGCCCGACAGGCCCGCTTTTTCCAAGGCAGTATGGGCCGTTTCGGCCAATTTTTCGACGGCGTGACGGAACACTTCGCGCCCTTGCATCCGCAGATGGCCCGTCTGGCCTGTAGAGACGCCGCCATCGACGAAAAGCAGGTCTTTGAACTGGCCATCGGAATGCAGATCGGTGGCCAAAATGCCGCGGTCATGGCTGGTGCCAGTGCCGTCTTCTGCGGCCAAAATCAGCGCGCCCGCGCCATCGCCGAACAAAACGCAGGATGCGCGATCTTCCCAATCCATCAGTTTGGAAAATGTCTCGGCCCCAATGACCATCACACGGCGCGCTTGGCCTGACAGGATCATGCCCTGCGCGGTAGATAGGGCAAAGACAAAGCCCGCACAAACCGCTTGCACATCAAAGGCAAAGCCGCGTGTCATGCCAATTTTGGCCTGAATCATTGATGCGGCAGAGGGAAAGGTAAGATCAGCGGTTGATGTGGCAAGGATGATGCAATCCAAATCATCGGCAGCCAGCCCCGCATGGGCCAGTGCCGCGCGGGCGGCGGCGGCCCCCAGATCGGATGTGGTTTCCCCATCGGCAGCATAGTGCCGCCGCTCAATACCCGAACGCGATTTGATCCATTCGTCCGATGTATCCATCTTGGCCGCAAACTCGGCATTTTCCACAACCCGGGCAGGCAAATAATGGCCCACGCCCTGAACTACGGCCCTAATTGTCATACGCTGGCCCCAGCCTCCCCGCCGCTTGCCAGATCATTTTGCCCTGTAGATACCCGACTTGCAAGGCGCGCCAGAAAGGCCCCGCGCGAAAGTCGGTGCGCCAGCGCGATGGCCGATGCAAAGGCCACGGCGTCTGATCCGCCATGCGATTTTACCACAGTGCCGTTCAGCCCCAAAAACACGCCGCCATTGGCGCGGCGCGGGTCAATGCGGCGGCGTAAATGGCGCAGAACGCCCATCGACACCAAAGCGGCAAGTTTTGAGGCCAGATTGCGCGTAAAGCTTTCGCGCATCAGATCGCCAATCAGTTTTGCCGTGCCTTCGCCCGTTTTCAGCGCGATATTGCCCGTAAACCCATCGGTGACGATCACATCGACGCGGGCAGATGGAATATCACTGCCTTCGACAAAGCCAATATAGTCAAACTGGCCATGCGCATCTTGGGCCAGCAAATCATGCGCTTCGTGCAGCTCGGCGCGGCCCTTATGTTCTTCGGTGCCCACGTTCAACAGGCCCACGCGGGGCAGGGCAAGGCCAAGGCCCACGGCGGCATAGGCCGCCCCCATCGCCGCGTATTGGCGCAGATCTTGGGCATCGGCCTTAATATCCGCCCCCACATCCAGCATGATGTTAAAGCCAGCGGCATTGCGCGAGGGCCAAAAGCAGGCAATGGCGGGGCGGTTCACGCCCGCCAGTTTGCGCAGGCGCAGCATGGATACCGCCATGAGCGCGCCCGTATTGCCGCAAGATACGGCAACAGCCGCCTGCCCATCGCGCACGGATGTCACCGCGCCCCACATCGACGTGTCACTGCCCGACCGCATGATGGCGGCAGGTTTATCGGCCATGGTTACGGCGCGGGGGGCATGGCGTAGGGTCACGCGGCCTGTCAGCTGCGGCGATTTGGCCAGCAGGGGTGCAAGCTGGGCCTGATCGCCGTGCAGGATAAAATCAACATCTGGCAGCGCGCCTGCGGAAATGACAAGACCTGCGACAACTGCCGCAGGCCCATTATCACCACCCATCGCATCTACCGAAATCACAACACGGGCAGATCCCGCATCAGGTGACATCGCGCTTTTGTCTTGGGGTGCCATATGGCAAAAACGAAAGGGCGCGGCTTACGCCGCATCCTCGTCCAGATCCACGGCTTTGGTCGCCACGACTTCGCGCGCATCGTAATGCCCGCAGGATGGGCAGACGTGATGCGGGCGCTTCAATTCGCCGCAATTGTTGCATTCTTGGGGGTTGCCTGCGACCAATGCATCATGCGCGCGGCGCATGTTCCGTTTGGACGAGGTGACTCGGTTCTGAGGGACAGCCATATCTGGGCCTTTTAGGTTGAGGGGCAGGCCCCTGATTTACAACGATAATTCTAAGTGTGCCAGTGCCAAATTTCGTGCGGATTTGCCCAAAAAACAGCCCTGAATGAGGCGCGGAACATAGCCAGATTTTGGCGCGGCGCAAGCCCTATTTTGGCGGGTCTTCTTTGTTTTGCGCATCTGCATCGGCAGGCCCAGTGGCGTGCCCTGTGTCGGGCTTATCTTTAGGGGCGGCGCTCATCGCTTGGGCCAGGCTGGCAAGGCCCGCAAAGGGGCGCAACGCGTCATCTGTAAGCGGGGCGCTGCCCACAGGGGCGGCGATAGTGGGAGCAAGGCTGGCCCCCGCCGCGCGCGGATACAGCGGCAAGGACAGCGCCAATTCTTCGATGGCAATAGCGGCCACGTCAAATTCTTCGGGGATGGGTTCTTGGTCTTCGGGGCCAAGTTCGGCCTCTAACGCGGTGGGTTCGGCAAATTCGCGCAGGTAATCGCGGGCGATGGCGCTGGAGAGTTTGGCAGGCACGGGGGCAAGGGTGATGGTGCAGGCTTGGGTGATTGCGGCAGACATATCGGCGCGCAGCACCACATCGCCGCGCCCTTGCGGGGTGAATATGCCTTTTAGAACAAAGCTGTGCAGCCCCAGCAGGCCCAAATGCGCCGCAATCGCCGCCCGCGCCGCCGCGTCGGGCGCAAAGGTGAAATGCAAAGGTTTGCGCCCCACCACAGCGGCAGAGCGGTAGGTTTGGCTGGGCAAAATGGTGAGGTCTGGGTCAGACTTGGGCGCGGACATGGGCACTTTCACGAAATGGGCTGAATTTCCCCGCGCCGCATGGCAGGGCTTGCGGGCGGGCGCATGTATGGCGATAAAGGCTTTGAAAGACTTGGGCAAGATGCTTGCGCATTTGGGGGGAATGATGGGCAAATTCGGGCTGCGGATGGTGATGGTGGTGCTGGCTTTGGCCGCCTGCACGCCCCTGTATCAGCGCAATGGCTATGTGCCAGAAGTGGCTGATCTTGACCGTATAGAAGTGGGCAAAGACACGCGCGAGACGGTGGCGGCCATTGTCGGGCGCCCGTCCACGTCGGGGCTGCTCAATGATGTGGGCTGGTTCTATGTGCAAAGCAAATGGAAGCAGGTCGGCGCAATGGCCCCTGAAGAAGTGGATCGTCAGGTTGTTGCGATCAGCTTCGATGCGGCTGGCACCGTTTCGAATGTGGAACGCTTTGGGCTGGAACAGGGCAATGTTGTTGCCCTGTCGCGCCGTGTGACCGAACCAAACGTGAAAAGCGCAGGGTTTTTGCGCCAGTTGTTTGGCAACATAGGCCGTATCAGCACCGATCAGCTGCTGTCGCAGTGATCGGTGTTAAGGGGTTTGCTTTGGCTTGAACGTCAAGGCCACCCCATTGATGCAATAGCGCAGGCCCGTGGGGGCAGGGCCATCGGGAAAGACATGGCCCAAATGCGCGGCGCAGGCGGTGCAATGCACCTCGGTGCGACGCATGAACCATGTATTGTCTTGGCTCTCGCCCACGTTTTGGCTGCCGTAGGGGGCGTAAAAGCTGGGCCAACCCGTGCCCGAATCAAATTTCGTATCGGCAGAAAACAGCGGCGCATCGCAGCAAATGCAGTGAAACATGCCATCGGATTTGGGAAAATTGTCGTTGGTAAAGGCGCGTTCGGTGCCGTGCTGGCGCGTGACCTTAAAGGACAAATCCGAAAGTTGGGCGCGCCATTCGTCATCGGTTTTGACGATGGATGGCGTAATTTGTGGTGCGGATGCCATAGCTGCCTCTTGCGTTGGGGGTCGGAATACGCCGAATGTAGGGCATCGGCGGGATTTGTCGATGCAACAAGATGTGAGGCAGGGTGGCGGCAGACTATCACGTGCGCAGGGCGCAAACGGCGCAGGATATGGCCCGTGTTATGGCGCTGCGGCAGGCGCGATTCGGCGCTGGCAGGGATGAATTTGATGCGCGGGCAACGCAGATTATGGTGCTAGAGGGCGCAGACCTGCGCGCCACGTTTCGCCTGATGGAATATGCGCGCGGCGCAGATATGGGGGCGGGATATGCTGGCCAATTCTATGATTTGGCTGGATTTTCTGCGCTGGATCAGCCCGCGCTAGAACTGGGGCGGTTTTGTGTGGATGCAGATGCTGCGGGGCGCGAGGCCGATGTTTTGCGCCTGTGCTTTGCTGCGATGGCGGGGATGGTTGATCGGTTAGGTGCGGCGCTGCTGTTTGGCTGCGCGTCCTTTGCGGGCTGCGATCCCGCCCCGCATATGCCCGCATTCGGGCTGCTGAAGCCGCATATCAGCCCACATTGGGCCGTGGGGCGAAAAGACAAGCATACGCTTGATTTGACAGATATTTCTGCGCCAGCCGATCCTATGGCGGCGTTACGCTCGATCCCGCCCTTGCTGCGCAGTTATTTGGCAATTGGCGGCTGGGTCAGCGATCATGCTGTGCAGGATTTCACACTTGGAACGATCCATGTTTTCACAGGGGTCGAGGTTGGGCGTATTCCGCCCCAGCGCGCGCAGGCGCTGCGCGCACTGGCGGGCCAGATCGACCTAAGCTAGGCTGCAAACATGACCGTATTTCAAGAAAACCTACCCCATTACCCATGGATGGAGCCGCCCTTGGCCCGCCTGCCTGGGATACAGCCGCTGACGGCGGGCGACTATCTGCGCCGAGATGAGGCATTTGCAGGGCAAATGGCGCTGCGCGATGGGTTGATTGCGGATAAACGCGGCGCGGTGCATGGGCTGCTGCCACAAGCGCAAGCAGCGGCGGAAGAGCTGTATGATCTTGTTTTGGATAGAATTTCGGAAGATGCGGGCTATCGGTTCGGCGCGCAGACTGTGCTGCGCCCCGATGGGGTAGAGGTGGATTTAGATCGGTCCAACCCGTTGATCACCTTGGGCCGTTTGGTGCAAGAAGACCTGTGTATTTTGCAATCCGAAGGCGGCGAGCATCACCTAACGGGGGCGATCCTGTGCTTTCCTGCCTCTTGGACGCTTGTACAAAAGCTGGGGCGCGCGATGACGTCCATTCATAGTCCTGTAGACAGCTATACGCCCGAAATGGCGGCGCGTGTGCAGCGGATGTTTGATGTGATTAGGGTGGACCAAGGACTGTGGCGGATGAACTTTCTGACCTATGCCACCGATGCGCTGCACCACCCACTGCCCGAAGAAGCCCCGCGTGACCGCAGTAGAACAATTGAGAAACCCTTTGTGCGCTGCGAGAGGCAATGCCTGATTCGCCTGCCCCAGACGCGCGCGGTTGTCTTTACCATCCACACCTATGTGATGCCGATGTCGGCCCTGCCGACTGAGGCGCGTGAAAGTTTGGAAAAAATCAGTCATTAGCCGCGACGGAAAACTAAAGCTGGCGCGTTTTACCCCAAAACAGGAGGTTTGCATGAAAATCACACGTCGCGGATTGGCATATGGGGTTGGGGCAATAGCCCTTATTGGGGCGGGCTATTGGGGCTGGAAGAAAGCCACCACAGTGCCGCCAAGTTTTGGCAATATCGCCTATGGCACGGATGCGCGCAATATGCTGGACATTTACCTGCCCGCTGGCGCGGGGCCGTTCCCCTTTGTGTTGGAAATTCATGGCGGCGCGTTCAAGCTGGGTGATAAAACCGCAAACCCATTGCAGACCGAGGTTTTGGCCGCTGGCATTGCGATTGTGCGGATCAATTACCGCTTTTCCAGCACCGCAATTTGGCCTGCGCAGGGGCAAGACTGCCTTGCTGCGGTGGAATTTTTGCGTGCAAATGCAGGGGCTTATAGCCTTGATCCTGCGCGGATGGCGATTTGGGGGCAATCGGCGGGCGGGTTTTTGGCCGCCAGCACGGTGATTTCGCTGGCCGAAGCGGGCAAACCCGCGCAGGCGCTGGTAGATTTCTATGGGCCAATGGAATTCTCCAGCATGGACGCCGATATGGCCGCCTTGGGCCTGACGGCGGCAATGGGGCAAACCAGCGTACCTGATAGCCCCGAATCACAATTGCTGGGGTATGACGTGGCCAGCGATCCTGCGGGCGCGCGGGCGATGGGGCCTGTGGGGCGGCTGGATGGCAAGAAACTTGCCCTGCCGTCCCTGTTTGCCCGCCACGGCGAGGCAGATAATTTTGTCGCCCACACGCAAACACAGCGTTTGGTGGATGCTTGGCGCGCAAGTGACCCTACTGCGCCAATTGACTTTGCCTTAGTCGCGGGCGCAGGGCATGGCACGTCAGAATTCACGGCCGCAGGGGTTGTGGGGCCGCTGACCGAATTTTTGACAAATGTCCTAAAACCTTAGGCTGATGCCCAAATGCGCCACATCAATATCGGCCGAGGGCGCGTTCGCTTGGGCATTGGAAATGTGATAGTATCCGCCCGTTAGGGACAGGTTGTCGCCCAAGGTTTGGGTGATGTCAAAGCCCGTTCGGAACTGTACTATATCATTGTTTCTAT
>JAIXVS010000073.1 GCA_027482795.1 Rhodobacter sp. | reverse complement strand
CGACGGCGGGCTTGGCAACGATTCTGTCACAGGCGGGGCAGGGGCGGATTTGGTCCTTGGCGGCGAAGGCAGCGACACGCTGGACGGCGGCGCGGACAACGACACGGTTGACGGCGGCGTTGGCAATGACAGCGTCGCAGGCGGGGCTGGCAATGACAGCGTCCTTGGCGGCGACGGGTCTGACACGCTGGCGGGCGGTCTTGGCAATGACACGCTGGACGGCGGCGCAGGGGACGATGACATCGCGGTGGGCGGCGAAGATCGGGCCTTTGGCGGCGGCGGCGATGATGTCTTCACGCTTGATCCGACCGATACTGCGCCCATCGAAGCGCTGATTGAAGGCGGCAGCGATGGCACCAAAGGCGATGCTGCTGGGCTTGAGAATGGCAATGTGGGCGATGTGCTGGATCTGGGCGCGGCGACGCAGAACCTTGACGTTGTTCTGAACAACGCCAACCCAGGTGCGGGCAGCGTGGGCGGCCTTGATGGCGATGTCTTGCCTGATCTGGGCTTCCGCGAGATCGAGATCATTCGCACGGGGTCGGGCAATGATACTGTTGATGGCACGGCGGCGGTTGATCCGTTCCAGCTGGAAACGGGCGCGGGCAATGACTCTGTCACAATGGGCGCGGGCAATGATCAAGTCTTTGCGGGCACGGGCAATGACACGGTGGCCGCAGGCGCGGGCAACGATTATGTCGATGCGGGGGCTGGCGATGACACGGTCGGCACGGGCGCGGGCGATGACACGGCGATCCTTGGCGCGGGCAATGACAGCGCCGACGGCGGGGCTGGCAATGACATCCTTGCAGGCGATGCGGGCAATGACAGCCTGATCGGCGGGGCTGGCAATGATACGCTGGTCGGCGGCGATGACAATGACACGCTGCTGGGCGGCGATGGCGAAGATTTTGTCATCGGCGATGCGGGGGCTGACAGCATCGAAGGCGGTCTGGGCAATGACAGCCTGCGCGCGGGCGATGGCAATGACACCATCTATGGCGGCGAGGGCAATGATACGGTTGACGCAGGTTTGGGCGATGACTTTATCAACACCCGCACCACCGTGGGCAATGGCATCCCGAACATTGGGCTGACCGTTCCGGGCAACCCACTCGCCAGCTATACGGCCGATCCGAACCCGAACGATGACCGCGACAGCATCATCGCAGGGGATGGCAATGATACGGTCTTGTCTGGGGATGACAATGACACGATCTATGGCGGCGCGGGCAATGACAGCATCGATGCGGGCTTTGACGATGACCGCGTCGAAGGCGGGATCGGCAATGACAGTATCGCTGGCAACGAGGGCCGCGATACGATCTACGGCGGCGCGGGCGATGATACGGTCTTTGGCGCGCTGGCCAATACCGACCCTGACTTTGCGGCCTCGGCGGTGTTTGACCTGCCAGATGCGGGCGGGGCGGACCCTGTCACCGACAACTCAACCGACCTTCTGTATGGCGAGGCGGGCAATGATCTGGTCTACGGCGGCGAAGATGCCGACAGCATTTATGGCGGCGCGGACAATGACACGATCTATGGCGGCATCGATGATGACTTCCTGAACGGTGATGAGGGCAATGACCGCGTCTTTGGCGAGCAGGGCAATGACATCATCAATGGTGGCATCGGCAATGACAGCCTGGATGGCGGTATCGGCAACGATACGATCGATGGCGGCGCGGGCAGCGATACGCTGGTGGGCGGCGAAGGGCGCGATATTCTGGTCGGCGGCGACGGCGATGATGACATCGTCATCGGGGCCAATGACCAAGCCTTTGGCGACGGCGGCGATGATGTCTTCTCGATCAACCCTGCGCTGACTGGGACTGCTACGGTTCTGGTGCAGGGCGGTGAGACGGGCGAAGACGCGTCCGACCCAACCAACGGCTCTACGGGCGATGTGCTGGATCTGACGGGCGGCACCAATGTGCAGGTGGTCTATAATCAGGCTGACCCAACATGGAACGGCACCACATCGGAATCGGGCACGGCGACCTATCGCAATGCCGCGAACCAAGATGTGACGGTGCAGTTCAGCCAAATCGAACGTGTGGTGGTGTGCTTTGCCGCAGGCACGATGATCGACACGGCCGAGGGCGAGGTTGCGATTGAAAGCTTGCAAGTGGGCGATCTGGTGCGCACGGCGGACCATGATTACCAACCGATCCGCTGGATTGGGTCGACCAAAGTCGCCGCCACAGGCAGCGTCGCGCCTATTTTGATTAAGGCGGGCGCACTCGGCAACACCCGCGATCTGAAGGTATCCCCGCAGCACCGTATGCTGCTGGGCGGCTGGCAGGCGGAAATGCTGTTTGGTGATGACGAAGTGCTGGTCGCGGCCAAACATCTGGTCAATGACAGCACGATCCTACGGGTCGAAGGCGGCGAGGTGGAATACTTCCACATGCTGTTCGACACCCACGAGATCGTCTTCGCCGAGGGCGCACCATCGGAAAGCTTCCACCCCGGCGAAATCGGCTGGGGAGCGCTGGCCGAAGACGCCCGCGCCGAAATTCTGGCGCTGTTCCCAGAACTGGCATCGGGGGACTTCGCAGGATATGGCACATCAGCAAGACGGACGCTGAAGGCCAGCGAAGCCAAGGTCGTCGCCGATATGGTGATCTGGTAGGCCGCCCAACGTGACACAAACAAGCGCGCGGGCACAAACGCCCGCGCGCTGTTCGGCACATGCCGACGCCCAGCCGGGGCGCGCGAGGTAAGGGCGGGCGCGAACCGCTGCGCCTGACTTCAAAAACTGAGGCAGAAAGGGTTAAACGGCGGCCGCTACGGCTTTTGCGCGCCTAAACCTGCCAAAGCGCATTTTTCTGTTGGATTGTGGCTGAAATCCTCTTTTCGCTAAAGGGGTTTGACGTCCTTGGCCGTTTCCTGCCGCTTAGTGCGGTTATAGGTTAGCTGACATAGGTTCTTGCCTGATTTTGCCCGTGATCATCTGCTGCCGGTCTTTCTTTCACCCACGACCTAAAGAACGTGGCCGTGTATGCCTATCGGTTCGGGCCAAGCAATCGCGCGGTGCCCGAAACTCTGATCGCGTGCAGGGTGAGGGGCGATTGCAAAGCGCTTCCGCGATCGTGTAATCCAAGCATCCGAAGTCGAGATGGCCACAGATATTCAGCAATCATTCGTTGCACGTTCGAGTGGCCATAAGGTCACCAACGAGCGGACTGTCCGCGGCCATATCGATGATTTGCGCAAGATGTGGACCGACGGCACAAAGAACGATGCCAGCTGAACCAGCGCTTTGCATTCCGCTATCTTGGGCACTACTACACCACGATCGGCATAGTTGAGAGCGCGGCGATCAAACGTTTCCACTTTTGATCCGCGCTTGGTTGACCGACAATATCGCGCCGGATTTCTATCGTTACAGCGAACCGCCCTGTCTTTGAACCGCCCTGTCTTTAGCGGAGGGCAAAGCTATCGGAGAATTGCCCATTATCGAACATGCACAAAAGAAGACGACCGCGAAGCCGTATTCACCAGAGCTTCGCAAATGCACGGTGCGGCATTTGTGGGAACACCGCGATGAGGATCAGAGCGAGGCGGCTTTGCTGTGGGCCGCGACGGTGCTGTAGCCCGTCTGACGCAGGCGTGCTGCGGCGTGGGTTTCGGGCGCGGTCAGCCATGCACAACCAATAGACTGATTAATCTTATTTATGGCTACATATAGATAAGCCTCGTCGCCCCTTTTTGGGGATTAATTTTTCATTTGACATTTAAACACCTGCGAGAATACCAGAAAGAATGACATAAGGTGAAACATAATAATTTCATCTTAAAGTTTGTAAGTTAATTTACTAAATAAACTTTTGATTTATTTTTAGTTTGGAATGTATAATGGCATGGTTTGAAACCATTTTCGCCTCTTTTGGTGGTATTGTTAAGCGTTTGAACATCGCCGCCGCCCGCGAATTGGTTTTTGCATCATTTTTGCCCTGATCGCATCGGCCGCACCGATGTTGGCAGACGTCGTTTCTGTGCCATTTAACGAAGTTTTTGTTGGAACGGTGGGAAAGAATGCCCAAAAAAGCTAATAATATCATAACATTCGCTGATCTTGGGTTTACGGTTGCGCTTGTGCAGCAAAACAGCACATCTGGTGTATTCGAATCGGTACAAGGAAATGATGTTCCAGCGGACCTTGTCCTAACCAAAGGGTCTGTTGTTTATACCATCTCGGGAACGATCACATGGAAAATGAAATCAGGATCCAACCTAGAGGTATTTGGATTTATTCCTAGTTCTTCTGCAGCAATATATATTATTTCGTATTCAGGCGGGACATATACGTTAGATTCAACGTCGAATTACGGCTTAGTCGAGGTTGAAGAAACTTTGGCAGCGTTAGGAATTGCAACTGGCGATGATGTTAGCGGGTCTGCGGATAGTTCAACTTTAACCCAACTGAACGCCTATTTGGCCACCGTTTTGGCCAACAACCCAAGCGGCCCTGTTACGGTGACCACATTGTCCACATCGGATAGCACGCCGACTTTGACGGGGACTGTCACACTGTCTGGTAGCGAGACACTGACAGTAAGTGCCAATGGCACCTTGTACACAACGTCAGATTCGTTGGTGGTCGATACCGTTGCTGGCACTTGGAGCCTGACTTTGCCAACAACGACCATAGGCACCTATGATGTCGTTGCGACTGTTACAAACACGACTGGCTATACGCTGTCGGATACTACGCTGAACGAATTGGTTGTTAGGGCCGAAGGCGATGTAAGGACATCTGTTATCACCGCCAGCCCGACCACGATTGTGGCCAATGGCGTGACTACGTCGACCATCACAGTGCAGTTAAAGGATTCGGGCGGAACGGACCTAACGGCCAGCGGCGGGACGGTTGCCCTGAGCACCACATTAGGCAGTTTGGGCGCGGTGACAGATAAGGCGAACGGAACCTATACGGCCACGCTGACATCGGGCACAACAACGGGTACCGCAACCATCAGCGGCACATTGGACAGCAGTGCCATAACAGATACCGCAACAGTTGCCTTTACGCCTGGTGCGGCAAGTTTGACCCAATCTACAATAACGGCCAGCATCGCCAGCATTTTGGCCGATGGAACGACAACCTCGACCATTACAGTGCAACTGAAAGATGCAAATGGCAATGATCTGGTCGCCAGTGGCGGCGTTGTTGTGCTGAGTTCCACGATTGGAACACTGGGGACGGTAACCGACAATGGGAACGGAACCTACACCGCCACGCTGACCTCGGCCACCAGCACGGGCACCGCGATGATCAGCGGCACTTTGGCTGGCAGCGCCATCACGGATACTGAGGCAGTCGTTTTCGCGCCAGGTGCCGCCGATGTGACACAGGCCACCATTGTCGCCAGCCCAACAAGAATTGCCGCTGACGGTGCTGCGACATCGATCATCACGGTGCAGCTTAAGGACGCAAATGGCAATGATTTGATCGCCAGCGGCGGGACGGTGGATTTGACCACCGATCTGGGCACGCTGGGCACGGTGACAGATAACGCGAACGGAACCTATACGGCCACGCTGATATCGGACACCACCGCAGGCACGGCAACGATCAGCGGCACGCTGGACAGCAGCGCCCTGACAGTTACTGCAACGGTGACCTTTACCTCTGCTACTGGCGCAGATTTGACCACGTCCACCATCACCGCCAGCCCCAGCAGCATTGAGGCCGATGGCAGCACAACATCGTCGATTACGGTGCAGTTAAAAGATTCCAGTGGTGCTGACCTGTCTGCCAGCGGCGGGACGGTGGATTTGACCACTGATCTTGGAACATTGGGCACCGTGACAGATAATGGCGATGGCACTTACACGGCAACACTGACATCGAGCACCACCGCAGGCACGGCGACGATTAGCGGTACGCTGGACAGCAGCGCCATGACCGAAACTGCGACAGTGACCTTTACGGCAGGCGACGCTGATGTCACCACATCCACGATCACCGCAAGCCCCACAAGTATTGTGGCAGATGGCACCACAACATCCACCGTCACGGTGCAATTGGTCGATGCAAATGGCAATGATCTGACGGCCAGCGGCGGGACGGTGGATTTGACCACCGATCTTGGCACGCCGGGCACGGTGACAGATAACGGAGATGGCACCTATACGGCCACGCTGACATCGGGCACAACCACTGGCACGGCGACGATCAGCGGCACGCTAGATAGCGTCGCCCTTACAAATACTGAATCTGTGATTTTCACCGAAGAGGATACGACAGAACCCGTCATCACTAACCCCGATGGCGGGACAGGCACGGCTGAAACCACAGTGAATGCAAACCAGACAACTGTGATGCAATTGACTTCGGATGAACCCGTAACTTGGACGATCAGCGGCGGCCCCGATAAGGGCAAATTCCAGATTTCGGCCAGTGGCAAGATCAGCTTTCTGGTGGCGCCAGACTATGACAACCCATCTGATAGCGACGGCAACAACACCTATATCTTTATTGTGACCGCAACGGACGCCAGTGGCAACACGACGACCCATCGCGTTAAAGTTTCGGTGATTTATTCGGCTGATGCCAACCTTGTCGACGAAGTCAGTGACCCTTTGCAGCCCATATTGGAACAAGAGCTTGAGCGCGTTATGGGTGGGCTGTCCGTGGCCGTTTCTGGGGGGGATACCTATCGCAAAGCAATGTCGATGCGTCGACCACAACAGGCACGATCGTTGGGTTTGGCGTGAATGCGGGCGGCTATGGTGCGCGCAAACTGGGTGGGGGGATGCTGCTGGATTATTATGGCGGCGCTGCGCTTGGCTTACACGGTTATGAATTGCGCTACGACGATTTGATCGATGCAGATGGTGATTTTACCTATGGCGGTCTCTTTGCAGGCGCGGCACTGTCGGGCGAAACTCTGTTTATCGACATGGTCCTTCGCCCGCGAATTGGGTTTGATCTGGGCTATGCGGCAGCTTTAAGCTCGGGCGTTACGGCATCGGATGGCGGGCTTAGCGATACGGGGTCCATCGCATTTGACCCAGCAATTGGTTTGCGCACTTATCTTGAAACAGATTTCCTCTTTAAAGATGGTGCGAAACAGGGAAGCCCAGGCGATCGCAGCGCCTTTGGGATTACGCCGCGTGTGTTCTGTGAAGATGGATTTGGCGGGCAAGAGGCTGGCTGCGGCGTCGGCGTTGGGCTAATCTGGGAAAGTCATAAAGCTGCGGACGAGACGGACTGGCGTTTGAGCATGGATTATGACGAAACAAGCAGCCTACAACGTGGTTCGGTTGAACTTTCGCGTGAACGTCAGATTCTTCAGGGCGCGGGAAGCGTTTCCAGCGGTATTCGCGCCGATACCAATGGAACCCCATCCTTGCAGCATGGGTACGAAATTACATGGTAGCTGTCTATTTGGTGCGGTTTCACCTTTCGCCTTGAAGCGCACCAAGACGCAGCGCTCCAAATGGCGAGGTATCGCGCGAAAGGTGTTTGTGACGTGACATTCACTGAAAAGTTCGCCAAGAACTTGATGAACAACCTTAGTGCTGGGCCGTCTGGCGATGTCGGTGGGCTTTATGTTGTTGTCGACCCTTAGGCGCGCGGCGGTGGATTGTGCCGCCTGTGGCCAAAGGGCAGGGCAAAGCAGTGGGCGCGCGATTTCGTACAGATTTTCGTCTTGGCGTCGCGGATGTTGTTTCGCTGATGCGACGGACTTAACTCGGCCTTGAAGCAAGGGTAGGGCGGATTCTTGTACGCCTTCCACCAAGGCCTTGCCACAGCGAGCATGGTTTACCCAAACCCCCAGTCTGTGAGAAACTGTTCAATCTAGCGATTGACATGCTGATTTTTGCTGTGTAGCCGTTCCGCATTGATTTAAAGAATTTAAGATTTAAGGCGGCGATTTTTGGACCAAGGTAAAAATAGCCTTGACGTTTTTCTGCGCGGTGAACGGGATTACGTCCAAGGAACGCAAATAATAGCTAGGGTGTCGGAGGTATTGACGCCGCAGCCACATATTTTTAAGCAAGCCGAGTTTCATCGAAAGACTGTAAATCTTGTGGCCTGCAAGCCTGATGGCACCGCAGGAATTTCTGATGACTTAGGTCGGGTTTATTTTCAAAGCGTTTCCAACCCAGAATTGAAATCTTTCGCCTTAAGCGAGTTGTCCGCTATTGCGCCGCGGGTGGATTTGCCAGTTTCGGTTCAGATTGTACGTCGGTCTGGGCCAGACTCTGGCAGCGCCGATGCGCCTGACTCCACCGTCTGGGATTGGTCGGGCGTTTCCGATTTTGAAGATATGCTAAACACTATTGTCCAGATCATCCGTGCCGAACATAGCGTCCGATGGCCTGAATGCAGCGATATATGGCTGACGGGGTTTCGTCGGTGCAACCTTCCAGTAGCCAAGCCCGCATGTGATGAAGGGTCCTTCGAATTGTTTCTTGGACGCCGTCTTGCGGGGTCGCGGGTTGGATCATTCCAGACCATTTGGAGGTTCAACCTTCCCGATCTGGGCCTGTCAGGCACCAGCACCTTTACATTCATGTTGAAGGAAGGCTGAATTGCCCGCACAGCATTTCGCATATGCTCTTCCATCGGTTTGCCATACCGCAGCCGAAATCGCGGCACTGACAGGTGCAGACGAGCAATTTATTATCGAGAAAGTCGGCCTTTCGCGTCGCTATGTCCTTGGCCCTGGCGAAACTGGTGTATCCTTGGCGGCAGATGCATGTCGCAAGCTATTCGACCGACATAGCGGTTTAGCAGAAGAGGTCGATACATTAATTTTCGTCACACAGACGCCCGACCGCCGTTTGCCGCAGAATTCGGCGGGGCTTGCGGCTGTTTTGAACCTGCCCGACAGTCTTGCAAGCTTTGACTTGTCTTTGGGCTGTTCTGGCTTTGTTTATGCCCTTTCAGTTGCGGAAGGATTTCTGCATTCCGTCGGAAGGCACTGTGCTCTTGTCGTTACCTGTGACCCATATTCGCGCATCATCGACCCAAGTGACAAGGATACAAATTGTGTGTTCGGGGATGCGGCGACCGCAACTGTCGTACGGCTGGGTCAGGGGCGCGGGCGAATTCTGGCGACGGATTTCGGCACGCGAGGTCAGGATGGTGACTCGATCTGCGTGCCAGCTGGAGGCGCAGCTCGCCCTCTTGTCGGAGCAATTGGCGCAGAGCCCGCTGCCGACATTGCTGACGATCTGCGGCTTCACATGCACGGAAGATCCGTTTTCAATTTCGTGAATTCCGTTGTGCCAGAAAGCATCCGCGCTTGCCTTGGCAAGGCGGGGCTGAAATTGGATGATATTGACCTTTTCGCCCTGCATCAGGGATCGCGCTATATGCTAGACGCCATGGCGCGCCGCGTCGGGATACCGCCGCAAAAACTGCTTCAGAACATATCCAATTACGGAAATACGGTTTCGTCCAGCATTCCCCTTCTTCTTTCCGAACAGGACGAAGCGGGACACCTAAACGGACGTCTTGTGTTGGTTTCTGGCTTTGGCGTTGGGCTTTCTTGGGCGACAGCCATTTTGCAATTTTAGAAAGGGAAGATTTGAAAATGACCCGTGATGAAGCGATGAAATTGATATGCGCAGCGCTGGACGAAACAAAACTTGGCCTTTCGGCTAAAGTGACGGAAGACACGGATCTCTTTGCCGAGAACCTTATCGATTCGCTGGATTCGATGAATTTTCTTTTCGAGTTGGAGACCCAGTTTGGTCGAAAACTGACAGCGATCGACGAAAGCTATTCGGATTTTCGGATCATAAAACTGATCGACATCCTTGTCGAGGCTTGAGATGCTTTTGCGCCGTCTTGGGGCGATAGTGATCGTTGCGGTGTCATTGATCACTATCAGCAGTGCCAATTTTATGCCTGTCCGCTTTGCCAGCGTGGCAAACAGCGCGGTTTGTTCTGCACGGCAACTGATCGACCTTCCGCCAAGGGTCGATGTTGCCTTTTTGGGCAGTTCCCGCATCCGCAGGGGCCTCTCCCCTGAAATAATGCGCGCAGAACTTGGCGCCAACTATGAGAGTATCTTTAATCTTGGGCGTCCAGGCCGAACGACACTGCGTAGCGAGTCAATTTTGAATTATTTGCTGTCAAGCGGCCGAATTCCGAAGGTTGTCGTGTTGGAAACAGAAATCGGGTTGCTTCAGAATGCAAATGGAATGCCGTGGAATTTCGCGCACGGCGACTTGGGCTTTTTAAGTTTTTCCGAAGTATCTGAGGCTATTCATGACGCCGACCCGTCGGCGAGTCGCTACCAGCTATTTGATGCTGTGCGAAAAAAGATAGCACAAGCCATAGACCATCATGTAACTGGGCTAACCTACGGCGTATTGTCTGCAACAAACGCTTCGCAAACAACTGTGTGCTGGTTGGACGCGTTCGACATCGACGACAATCGAAAAAAGAAACTCAGGCAAAAAGCAGCCGCGGAATTGGCTGGGAACGGTTTAGATCCGAAGACGTCGTTTGATGACCGTTTCGTGGGGGCTGTGTCACCTTCAGCGAAAATGGAGATTGCCATCATTGATCGCATCCGTGACAGCTTGGCTAGCACTGGTGCGATACTGGTTGTTGTTCGGCCCAACGCCTACCTTGAAAGCCCGATGTCGGATGAAGTCATACAGGACATCCAAGGCTTGATACCAGAGTTTCAGGCACCACCAGAAAACCTTGCGCGCAAACTTGGCCAATTAACAATTGATCACCACCACTTTGGGCCCGAAGGACGCAAGCTTTACACAGAATGGCTAGCAGGCGTGATCAAGCACCTGATGGTGCAATCATGATCATCGGTTTCGAAACCACGATTGTGGTCTATCTTGGACTGATTGGGTGTTTCCGTCTGATCTGGGGGGTCTCGCCAAGGGCAGCGCTGGCATTCTCGGTGGCAGGCGGGACTATCCTGATCGGCATCGTAAACCAGCTTTTGCTTGCATACCTTATCGGGCAGGTCGGTCTGATCCTTTTGCTTCACGTCCTTAGCCGTCGGTTTCCAGCGCGCGCAATCACGATCAGTTGGTTCGCGTTTTTGGGCCTCGTGCCCTTCAACTTACAGTTCTGGTTTGGCTCTGATACGGCCTTTGCCAGTTTGCGCGAAAATCTACAGGGCGGGCCAGACCCGATGTTGATTTGGACAGCGGGCGCGACGTTCTTTGTGCTTAAATCCTTTATCGGGCTGCGCGAGGCACGTCTTGAAGGCAAGCTACATCTGCTGCCGCTGCTCGCAGGGTTGACATTTGTGCCATCTTTTCCTGCGGGGCCAATCTTCGGCAGTCAACCATTTCGTCCAGAGCGTATTGATACCGTCCTTTCGGTGCGCAAGCTTGGCATCGCCATAATGAAGCTTGGCTGGGGCGGGGCGGCGTTCTATGTTTTTGCGCCGATGTTGCGCAAAGCCACTGAAGCTACGCCCGAAACCGCACTGGGAACGGTTGCCGATGCATATATCAAATTGGCGGCGTTGTTTTTCGATTTCTCTGGTTACTCGCTTATGGCTATCGCTTTTGCGGCGATGATGGGCGTGACACTGCCTGAAAACTTTAACCGCCCTTACCTTGCCACTAATATCCAAGAGTTCTGGCAACGGTGGCACATGTCATTAAGTTCTGCGATTGGGACATATTTGTTCAAGCCCTTCGTTCGCATGACTGGAAGACCACAACGTGGAATATTTCTGGCCTTCGTGGCGGTTGGGCTTTGGCATGAATTCAGCCTTGGTTACCTGCTTTGGGGCATCGGCCACGGCGCTGCTTTAAGCTTTGCGATGAAGCCGCCGCAAGTCTGGCTGCGCGCCACTAGCATCTTGCCGACGCCCGCACGCAAGATGTTAGGATGGTTTCTAACGATGACGTGGGTCGCAGCCTTATCCTATGGCGCGGGCGGATTTTTCGGAGCGACATGATGCACAAAGTAAGCCACAAAAATATCCTCAAAGCCGCCCTGCTTGCTGCCGTGCAATCGTGGTGGCTGATCGGAGCGTTGGGGTGGGCAGTTATCGCCGTTTCATATCCAATCGACATTGTCCTACCAACCTACGCAGAATAAATTGGCCCCCATATAAACGTCAGGAGCCGTTTCATGACGTTTCGCTTTGGTTTAAATTGACGATGCCTCGTCGATCTTTTTTAGTTTGCGGGGGATTACCCAATTAAAGTGAGGGAAGTTCACCTTTGACGTCCAAAGATCATGGCGTTGATATGCTGGAAAGTCATAGCCGACAGCGCCGAGGCGGAACTTTGGTGGAACCTGTCGCGTCGCATCTTTGCGACGTGGGGTGCAGTTGCGAAGATACTTTCACGCTGGTGCCGTTGAGTGGTACGCTTTACCAAAAGGTCGCACCAAATAGCCTGCGGTCTTAGCCACGCCAGCCTTGGCCGCACATGCCGCTAACCCTTGCGATAGTGATCTGCCAAACTGCGCAGGGCAGAGGCAAGGATCGTCACATCAATCCCCACGCCCACAAAGTTTGCACCCGCCGCTTTGCAATCGTTGATGTAATCACCTTCGGTAGACAGCACACCCGCCGATTTTCCCGCCGCACGGATACGCGCCAGCGCGTCCAACACGGCGGCCTTTACGGCGGGGTGATTTGGCTGGCCCAAATAACCCATGTCTGCCGCCAAATCTGACGGGCCTATGAACAGCGCATCCACCCCGTCAACCGCCAAAATCGCATCCAGATTCGCAAGGCCTTCCGCGCTTTCAATTTGCAAAATCAGGCAAATCTGATCGTTGGCGGTGGTCAGGTAATCGGGGATCGCCGAAAACCGCGAGGCGCGGGCCAGCGACGACCCCACCCCGCGCACACCTTCGGGCGGATAGCGCGTGGCGCGATAGGCGCGCAGGGCCTGATCGGCGGAATTTACCATTGGAATCAGCAGGTTTTGCGCACCAATATCCAGCGCCTGTTTGATCGCAGCAGGATCATCATCGCGCAGGCGCACCACGGGCGCGGGGCCATGCGCGCCAATCGCGGCTAGTTGCGCCGAGATAGAGCGGATATCGTTGGGCGCGTGTTCGCCGTCAATCAGCAACCAGTCAAAATCCGCCGTGGCTGCATTTTCTGCGGCATAAGGGTCGGCAAAACCCAGCCAAATGCCATGCAGCACTGCGCCCTGTTGCAGGCGCTGTTTTAGGATATTGACGGGTGCAGGCATGTTCCACCTTTGGTGTTGACGATTATACTATCAAAAGCACCAAAAGCAGCGCGAAGGCAACCGCCCGAACGGCGCTAAACCGCAACCCCAAACAATCGGCCAACCCCAGCCGTAATTGCCATAGCCGCCGCGCCCCAAAACAGCACCCGCGCTGTTGCAGGCAACAGCGGCGCGCCGCCCGCTACCGCGCCCAATGCACCCAGCCCTGCAAGGCCCGCCAGCGTGACTGCTACTACAACTGGAATGATCGCCGTTGCAGGGGCCAAAACCGCTGCAACCAAAGGAACGGCAGCGGCAACTGTGAACGTTACGCCAGATGCAAAGGCGGCTTGCAGCGGGTTTGCGGCGTGCACCTCTGACAGGCCCAACTCATCACGGACATGGGCGGCGAGCGCGTCTTTTTGGGACAATTCGCGCGCCACCAATTGCGCGGTTTCGCGCGATAATCCACGGCTTTGGTAGATCGAGGCAAGCTCGGCCTCTTCTTCCTGTGGCATCTCGGTTAGCGCGACCTTTTCGCGCGCGATATCGGCCTTTTCCACATCAGACTGTGAGGATACCGAAACATATTCGCCCGCCGCCATAGACATGGCCCCAGCGGCAAGCCCCGCCGCCCCCGCCAGCAAAATGGCGCGCGGGCTGGGGTCGGCAGCAGCCACCCCCACAATCAGCGAAGAGACAGAGACAACCCCATCATTCGCCCCCAAAACCGCCGCGCGCAGCCAGCCTGCGCGATTGATGTAATGGGGCCGCTCGTGCGCGGATTCGTAAAAGGGGGGCATAGTGGGTATCCTTTTGGGTTAAGGCAAGTCTGGGTGTTGCGCCGTGTTTAGGCCCAAATGCAGCGCGGCGCGAAAACCTGCATTAGTGTTGGGAATGGGCGAGGTTAAAACCAGCGCAGCCCCTGCGCGGCCCGCAATGGTGCGCACGATAGACAGGCCAAGGCCCGCGCCGATGCTGGCCAAACTGGCGCGGGCAAACCGCGTGGTCAGGCCCGCCAAAACATCCGCAGGCAACGCTGGGCAGGGGTTATCGACCAGCAGCCAACCATCTGCGCGCAAGGTCACGCTTGCACCCCCATCACTGCCGTGGCGCATCGCGTTTTCGATAAGGTTTCGCAGGGCAATGGCAATTGCATCAGGGTCAAGCTGCGACAGAACGTTCGCGTCTGGCAGGGATAATGCGATCTGCGCGCCCCCCGCGCTGCGGGTGAAATCTTGCACAATCAGCCGAACCACGGCGCGGCAATCTTGCGGCGCGTCCAGCAGCAGCCGCGCCCCTTCGGCCCGCGCAAGTTGCATCAGCCGTTCTGTCAGGCGGGTTAGGCGCTGCAAGGTGGCCTCGATTTCGCCCGCACGGCGCATGGTGTCTGGCTCGCGCGATTGGCTGCGCAAACGCTGCACCTGCGCAATCGCCCCCGCCAATGGCGTGCGCAATTCGTGCGCAGCATTGCTGGCAAAACTGCGTTCGGCATCAAAGGCTTGGGTCAAGCGGGCGAAAAGCTGGTTGGTGGTTTGGGCAATCGGCAGCAATTCACTGGGCAGGCCCGTCAGGGGCAGGGGGGCAAGGCTGTGCGCGCCTTGCGCGGCCAGCAGGCGGCGCAGGCGTTTTAGCGGGCGCAGGGCCAGCCCCATACCCCATGTGATGCCCAAAATTGACAAAGGTATCATCGCAAGCAGCGGCAAGGTCAGGCCCAGCCCCACCTCGCGCGCGATTTCGCGGCGGTGGGCAAGGGGTTCGGCAATGGTCAGGGTTATCGTGCCCTGCACTGCCGATTCCTGATAAAACCGCAAATCGCCCGCGTTGAAAAACCCTGCCTCTGGCTGCACAGGAAACAGCGCAGTATCCGCGGTGTGCGAGGCCAGCAGCACCCGCCCCAACTCATCGCGCACAACATAGGTAAAGAATTCACCATGCGCGCCAAGCGGCGCAATTGTTTGGGAAAGCCCCTCTTCCTCGCGGCTTAGCACGTCAACGACGGCCAGTTGCAACACGCGCTGGCCCGTTTCCTGCAAGGCAGAATCGAACACTTCGCCCATCTCCCGCGTTAGGATGTGCAGGGTCAGGGCCGCCGCCGCCAGCCACAAAACAGTAATCCCCAGCGACAGTGCCAGAACGGCGCGCAGGCGCAGCGAAGGCACCCTCATTGCGGCCCCGCCGCTTGGCCCAAGCGATAGCCAAGGCCGCGTTCGGTGGTGATAATCCCCGCCCCCAGCTTTTTGCGCAGCCTTGAGATATGCACCTCTAGCGCGTTGCTTTCGATTTCGGTGTCAAAGGAATACAGCCGCTCTTCCAAGGCGGCTTTGGAAAACAATTGGCTTGGCCGCTGCAAAAACGCTTCGATCAGAACCCATTCGCGGGCGGTCAAGGTGACAGTTTTTCCAGCGCGCGTGGCGCTGCGCGCCGCCAAATCAAAGGCCAAATCGCCCCAGGTGATGGCGGGGCTAGGATGGTTCGCATAGCGCCGCGCAACCGCGCCGATACGGGCGGAAAGTTCGGCCAAATCAAAGGGTTTGACAAGGTAATCATCGGCCCCCGCGTTCAGCCCTTCGATACGGTCTGATATTTGATCCAGCGCGGTTAGAATAAGCACGGGCACTTGCACCCCGCGCGCGCGCAGGCCCTTTAAAAACGAAATCCCGCGCCCATCGGGCAGCATCAGATCTAGCAAGATCAAATCAAAACTTGCGCTGGCCATCGCGTCTTGTGCGCTGTCCAGCCGCTGCGCCCAATCAACGGAATGCCCGCCGTCTTCGATCTGCTCGCGCACAGCGCTGCCGATGACTGTATCATCCTCGATCAAAAGAACGCGCATTTCTCCCCCTAGGCCGCTTGCCACCCTATCGCCCGCGAACCTGAAGCCAGCCTGAAGCAAATTGTTTTCTCGCTTCAGGCTGGCGTCAGGTTAGTGCGGCATAGCTGTGTGAAGGATACCTTAGAGCGGTGCCATAGGAGAATGCCAGATGAAACGCCTAGCAATAATTATGCCGATGGCCGCAATGCTGATTGCGGTTGGCGCTGCATTTGCAGGGGGGCGCATTGATTGTACCGTGCCAATGGCTGATTGGCAGCCGCGCGAAATGGTCGCCGCTTTGGCGGCAGAAATGGGCTGGCAGGTGCGCAGGATTAAAATTGATGACGGCTGCTATGCCGTGGTTGGCAGGGATAAAGACGGCCGCCAGATCGAAGCCTATGTGCACCCCGCAAACCTGACCGTGATCGGCATCGAATATGAAGATGACGAACACGAAGGGGGGCATGACCGCGCAGAAAGTGATCCGCATTAACGGCGGCCCATGCGCCGACCCGCGCGCGCGCAAGACCACGCTTTTTGCAATGGGCGCGGCGCAGCAAGACAAACTCAGCTGAACCCCGAATTCTAGGAGCCTATCATGAACCCGATCACCACACCCCTAATGGTGACTGCCGCGTTGACGACAGCGCTGACCGCGCCAGTTATGGCCTTTGCGCGGCCTGTCACCCTAACCGCCAATATGGCCAATTATGGCGGGCGCGGCGCGTATCTGGCGGTTTATCTGACCGATGCGGCGGGGGCCTATGCGGGCAGCCTGTGGATGGCAGGCGGTAAGGCGAAATACTACCGCCACCTGTCTGATTGGGCGCGCCTGACAGGCGGCGATCCGTCGCAGGTAGACGGGATAACAGGGGCCAGCGTTGGTGCGGGCCGAAAGCTGGAATTGACGATGGACGTGGCAGACGCGCTGTTTGACGCGGGCTATACGCTGCATGTTGATGCCGCAGTCGAGGATATGCGCGACAGCCCCAATGAAATAGCCCTGCCGCTGGACAGTGCCAATTCTGGCACAGCGGTGCAGGGCCGCTTGTACATCGCTGACTTCGCCGCAACTTACTAAACGCAGGGTCAAGATGATTCGCATATTGCACCGCTGGCCCGCGCTGATTGCGCTGGCTTTTATCACCACGCTGGCGATCAGCGGGGCGATCTTGGCCCTGTTTCCCGCATTAGAGGCCGCAGCCACACCTGCCGCCCAGAAAGGCCAAACTGTTGCGGAACTGGCAGCAAAAGCCTTGGCAGTACACCCGCAGCTAGACCAAATTCGCCGCGCCCCATCGGGCAAAATCACGCTGTGGTGGTTTGAGGGCAATACCGGCGCCTCGTCTGTGTTTGATCCTTTAACCGGCCAAGACGCGGGCAGTGCCGATACACCTGCCCTGCAAACATGGATGACCGAATTTCACCGCGCCTTGTTTTTGGACGATGCGGGGCGCTGGGTGACGGCTGTTGCCGCGCTGGCCATGCTGGTGCTGGCGGTGACGGGCAGTATGCTGGTTGCCGCGCGGATGGGCGGCTGGGGCAAATGGTTTGCCCGCACCAGTGGCCCCCTGTCTGCCCGCCTGCACACCGAATTGTCGCGCGTGGCGGTGCTGGGCCTTAGCGTCTCCGCGCTGACCGCGCTGTGGATGACAGCCTCGACCTTTG
>JAIXVS010000290.1 GCA_027482795.1 Rhodobacter sp. | reverse complement strand
GACAAATCCTGCCCCCGCAACCAGATCTTCCAACAAAAATTCATATGACTGGCATATTGGCGCATCGCGCCGTCACCTCCAAGGTTTACCTTGGCGCGCGCTTTTGCACTCAATCTTACAAACCAGCTTGACGCTAACCGCCATCAGTCCGCGGCAGATCAGACTGCGCCACAGTGATGTGATGCGATCATGGTCGCCCCCCTGAAAGGAACGCGGAATGCCCTTGATAAATGTGATCTTTACGCTGATCGTTGTTGGCGTGGTGCTGGGTCTTGGGAACCGCTATTTGCCCATGGATGGGCGCATTAAATCTATCTTGAATGCTGTGATCGTGGTGGCGGTTATTCTTTGGCTGCTTAATGGATTTGGGTTTTTGGCTATGGGCAATGGTCTGCGGTTTGGAGGTTAGGGCGGGCTAGGTCTGCCCGCCGCTTTTTGCCCGCAACAGGGCGCGGATTGCCACAAACCCCAGTACAAACACCACCGCCGCCGCCGCAGGCATTTCGGTGCTTGGCGGCGGCTGTGGCCCTGCGGCGGTTTCCCTTGGCTGCGGGGCGGCACCTTTTTCGCGCATCGCTTGGGCTGCGATAAGGCCGATCACAATCAAAACCGCGCCGCTGCCACAAAAGGCCGCAATCGGCCCGATCTGCTGGGCAAGCGCAAGCACCCCGCCGACCATCACCAACCCTACCCCAAAAATCACCAGGCCGAACCCTGCCGCAACGGTGGCCATGCGTGCAAATTGCCTGCGCATCTGCGCCCTGAGCGCGGCCATCAGACCGCGCCCAAACATATCTGATGATCGCACCTTAGCGCCGTGTCAGTGCGCCAAGCAGCACGCCCATTCCTGCGGCAAGTCCCAGCGCGATATAGGGGTTGGCGCCAATCGCTGCCTCGACACGCACATCGGCCTGATGGCCCTTGCGCCCCAAATACTGCGCCGAACTGGCCAAACCTTCGGTGATGTCCTTACCCAGCGCATGGCTGCGCGCCGACGTGATGGACTGCACCGCACGGGCCACGCTGGCGATATCATCGCGCAACGTTGCCATTTGCGCCATTACAGCATCATAATCTGCGGCTGCGTTTTTCAAAACTGAATTCTCTAGTGCCATGTGCCTGCTCCTTGCGGGTGACCGCGCAGCAATGCGCCAGCGCGGAATAAGGGCAGTTTTCCATGGGCGGCAGTACTGTGCGCTAACACGCCTCAGCCTGCCTGATTTCCTTTGCGTTAACCTGACGCGATAAAGAAACGGGGATCAGGGAATATGCGCGTGCTGCACAAGCCAACCGCCAAAGTTATGATCGTGGTTGCTTTGGGCGCAGCGCTGATTATCGGGGCGCTATGGTGGTGGCAGGCGCGGGCGCAGGCCGCGCGTCTGGTTCAGGTAGAGGTGGCCGCGATCAACGATACCACCCGCCTTTTGGCGGTGAATGGCAAGATCGCTCCCCTGAACGCCGTGGCGATACGCGCATCCGTTACAGGTACAGTTTTGCAAGTTATGGCGAAAGAAGGGGACGGTGTTGCGCGCGGCGCAGTGCTGGCCACGCTGGACCCTGGGCTGCAAATTGCCAATGTGGTGCAGGCGCAAACGGCGCTGGCGCAGGGCCACATTCGCGCCGCCCAAGCGGCGGAAAATTACGCCCGCGATGCAAAACTGCGGCAAATCACACCGCCCACTGCGCTGGAAACCAGCCGCCAAGCCGCCGCCAGCGCGGCCCAAGATGTGCTGCGTTTAGATGCGCTGCTTGCGCAGGCCACCATTCAGCTGGGGCGCTTTACGCTAAAGGCACCGATGCGCGGCACAGTGATCAGCGCAGCCGTGGACATGGGACAATTGGTAGACCCGTCCAGCCCGCTGTTTACGCTGGCCGATGTGTCCGCGCTAGTGGTCGAGGCGAGTGTGGATGAAACCTACGCCAGCCAGATTAAACCGGGCCAGACGGCGATGCTGCAACTGATTGGCACGCGCGATGTGCTGGCGGGTAAGGTCGCCTTTGTGGCCCCGCGCGTCGATGGGGCCACGGGCGGGCTGGCCATAAAGCTGGCCCTTGATGCGCCCGTTCACGCCGCCGTTGGCCTAACGGTGACTGCCAATATCCTTGTCGATCAGCGCCCAGCCTTGACGGTTCCGCGCAGCGCACTGCAAGAGGGTGGCGTGTTCTTGCTGCAAAATGGCACGGCGCATTGGACAGGCGTGACCACCATAGAATGGCCCGCTGATCGGCTGATTGTAACCAAGGGCATCGCAGCAGGGGATGTGGTTATCGTCACAGCTGAGGGCATAACCCAAGGCCAACGCGCCACCGCTGCCACAGGCGCAAACTGATGCTCTATGCGCTGAAAATCGCGGGGCGGTATCTGACCGCATCAAAATCGCAAACCGCGCTATTGGTGGTGGGCGTGGCGCTGGGGGTGTTCATTTTTATCTTTATGTCCGCGCTGATTGGCGGGCTGGCCGAATTTATACTTGCCCGCACAGCGGGCGATATGGCGCATATCACCATCGCCGCCGAGGCGGTTGATCCGCCGCAATTGACCGCCCTGCAGGGAACGGTTCTGATGGTGTCGCAAAGCGGCGATCAGGCGCAATCGCTGACCGATGCCGCTGCATTCTTGCCCCTGATTGCCGCCTTGCCGCAGGTCAAGGCCGTCTCGCCGCAAATCACAGGGCCTGCCGTGCTGCGCCGTGGTTTGCAGGCGGCGCAAGTATCGGTCACAGGGCTGGAAATGGGGCGCGAATCTGCCATCACCAACCTTGCGGGGTATCTTGTGGCGGGGGATGTATCGCTGCGCGCAGGTGCGGTGGTGCTGGGGCAAAGCTTGGTCGATGATCTGCATCTTTCCCTTGGCCAAAGTGTAACCTTGCAATCGAACAATGGCGCAGAGACAACGCTAACCCTTTCGGGAATATATCAAATTGGCGCGGGCGGCGGGATGGACCGCAGCCGCGCCTATGTCAACCTTGGCACGGCGCGCAATCTATTTGCCATGCCGCAAAGCCTAAGCCGTATCGAGATTAAGCTGTTCGATCTGTATGCCGCGGATGCGACAGCCGCGCTGATCATCGCACAAACGGGCCTGCCCGCCACGTCATGGACAAAAGACGGCGCGCAACTGCTAGAGGCGCTGAGCGCGCAGGCGCAAACAGGGTACTTCCTGAAAAGCTTTGCGATGATTTCCATTGTCATCGGCATATCTTCGGCGCTGCTGCTGTCGACCTATCGCCGCCGCCCTGAAATTGGCATCATGCGGGCCATGGGCGCGCCGCGCGGCTTTGTTGTGCTGGTCTTTGTGCTGCAAGGCGCGCTGATTGGGCTGATGGGCGGGCTGTTGGGCGCAAGCATTGGCTATGCCTCGCTGTTGCCCTTTCCCACGCGCGATGCGTTTCGTTCGGGCACGCTGCCAATCGATATCACCCAAGGCTCCTATGGGCTGGCGATTGTACTGACCCTGATCGCAGCAATTGCTGCGTCTATTCTGCCCGCGCGGGCGGCGGCGCGGGTTGATCCTGCTACGGCGATTGGCCAATGATACTGCTGCAAGTGTCAGATTTGGTGAAAACCTTTGGCACGGGCGATGCCGCCACACG
>JAIXVS010000301.1 GCA_027482795.1 Rhodobacter sp. | reverse complement strand
GGCGCACAATTTCGCGCCGCACCACCGATTTCTAGCCGCGCTTTTTCGCCTCGGCGGGGTATTCCCTCTGTTCGGCAATCGCCACGCGAAAGCCCTTGCGAATCAGTTGTTGCAGATAGCCCTCGGCGGCATGATAGGGCACGCCGCACATCGAAATCGCCTCGCCCTTATGCATCCCGCGTTTGGTAAGGGTAATGTCCAGCGCCGCCGCTGCCTGAGTGGCATCGTCAAAAAACATCTCATAAAAATCGCCCATACGATAAAACAGCAGCGCATCAGGCATTTGCGCCTTAATCTCAAGGTATTGGGCCATCATTGGCGTGACGGTATCGGTGTTCACAGCATTCCCCTTTGGCCTAGGTTACAAAAGCCGAAGGGGAACAGAAAGCCAATAGTTGTGCGCGCTACTCCTTATGCACGAATGCGGCCATATCGCCCCAAAGCTGGGCAATGCGCGCATCGCGCCCGCAGGCTTTGCGGTAGAATTTGTACGCTTCGGCTTGGGTTTTCACGCCGCCACGCGTCAGGGTGATGTTTTCGCCTTTGTAGTAATCTTGGTGATAATCTTCGGCGATCCAAAAGGTTTTGGCGGGCAGAATGGGCGTGACAATGGTTTGCCCCAAATCGGCCTGCGCGCGGGCAAGTTCGGCCTTGGCCGCCGCGTCCTGCGCCGCATTCAGCGGGAATATCGCGCTGCGATAGGCCGCGCCGCGGTCACAAAACTGGCCGCCATCATCGACCACATCGGTTGACCGCAGAAATTGGGCGATGATCTGGTCATAGCTGATGACGCTGGGGTCAAAGGTGATTTCCACCGCCTCGTAATGGCCTTCGTGGTTTTCATAGGTGGGGTTTTGCAGATCGCCGCCCGTGTAGCCAGACACCACGCCAGACACGCCTTTGACACCTTCAAAGTTAGACTCGACGCACCAAAAACACCCCCCGGCCACAATGGCAGTATCGGCGCGGGCGGATAGCGGGGCGATCAACAGCAGGGCAGCAAGAAGAATGCGGTGCATGGGATGTCCTTTCAGGTTTGCCATATCATTTAGCGCTATTTGATCACAGGCAAGACACGCTTGCGTGACGGCGCGCGCGCAGGGTAGCGTGCCCGCGCAAAGGAGACTGCCATGACAGATCACGTATCCACCCATCAGGCCGAAGAAGACGCCCGCAATGAAGCGATCCTTATCTATGTAAACGGCCGCATCGTGCCAAAGGCGCAGGCGCTGGTTTCCGTCTATGATGCGGGGTTCATGCTGGGCGATGGCGTGTGGGAAGGGCTGCGTTTGTACAACGGCAATTGGGCCTTTGCGCAGGAGCATTTTGATAGGTTGTTCGAGGCGGCTAAGGCGATTGATCTGGACATTGGAATGACCAAAAATCAGGCTCTAACCGCGCTGTTAGATACGCAAGCGGCCAATGGCATGACCAACGATGCTCATGCCCGTTTCATGGTGACGCGGGGGGTAAAAACACGGCCCTTCCAGCACCCGAAACTGTCGCAACAAGGGCCGACGGTGGCGATTATTATGGAGCATTCGCGCCAAAAACTGCCCCGCCCGATCAAGCTGGCCACGGTACCGCACCTGCGCGGGTTGCCGATGACGCAGGATCCAAAGCTGAATTCACATAGCAAACTCAACTGCATTCTGGCCTGTATCGCCGCCGAAAAGGCTGGCGCGGATGAGGCGTTGATGCTGGATATCCACGGCTTTGTGAACACAACCAACGCCTGCAATTTCTTTATCGTCCGCAAAGGCGCGGTTTGGACAAGTACGGGCGATTATTGCATGAACGGGATCACGAGGGCCAAGGTGATTGATCTGTGCCGCGCCAATGACATCCCCGTGTTTGAACGCAACTTTACCTTGGTTGATACATATTCTGCGGATGAGGCGTTTTTGACAGGCACGTTCGGCGCGCAAACGCCCGTGGGCAGTATCGATGGGCGGGTGATTGGCGATGGGCAGATGGGGCCGATGACCCAGCGGTTGCGGGCGCTTTATAAAGAATTGGTTGGGGCCTGAGATGCGTATCGCCATGTGGTCTGGCCCGCGCAATTTGTCCACTGCGCTCATGTATTCCTTTGCCGCACGGGGCGATTGCGCTGTGGTGGACGAGCCGTTTTATGGCGCATATCTGAATGCGACAGGCATTGACCACCCGATGCGGGATGCGGTGATCGCCAGCCAAAGCACGGATGCAAGCGTGGTCGCCGCGCAATGTTTGGGGCCTGTTCAGCAGGGTCAGAGCCTGTTTTATCAAAAACACATGACCATGCACATGATCCCCGAATTTGATCGGGGGTTCATCAAAGACCTGACAAACGTTTTCCTTATCCGCCACCCCGCCCGCGTGATCGCCAGCTATGCCCGTAAACGAGAGGCCCCGACATTGGCCGATATTGGCTTTGTCCAACAGGCGGAATTGTTTGATGAGGTAGCGGATATCACAGGGGCCGCGCCTTTGGTGGTGGATTCGTCCGACATCCGCCGCGCGCCGCGTGAAACACTGACGCGGCTTTGTTCGGCGTTGGGCATCCCCTTCACCGAAAACATGCTGACTTGGCCCGATGGCCCCAAACCATACGACGGGGTCTGGGCCCCGCATTGGTACGATGAGGTGTGGAAATCGACGGGATTCGGCGGGGCTGAAGGCGATTTGCCAGTGTTGACGGGGGTGTTTGGGGAATTATGCGAGGCGGCGCTGCCCTACTATGCGCGCCTGACCCCGCATAAAATTTAACCCTTCTTCACCCGCGCGTTCCTTGTCGCAATCAGCTTTAGCCGCAGGGCGTTCAGCTTGATAAACCCTGC
>JAIXVS010000264.1 GCA_027482795.1 Rhodobacter sp. | reverse complement strand
GCCGATGGCTCGCGCGGGCGCACCGCGCGCGTGCCCGCCGATTTGGTGGCCGTGGGTGATGTGGTGATGGTCAAGCCCATCTTGAACGATGACGGCAGTTTCGATCATTACTCGCTGCGCCAAGTGCCCGAAGTGCAGGGCGGCTTTATGGCGATGGACGTCAACACAGGCCGCGTTATGGCCATGCAGGGCGGGTTTTCGTATCAATCTTCGGTGTTCAACCGCGCCACGCAGGCCACGCGCCAGCCCGGCAGCTCGTTCAAACCCTTTGTCTATGCGGCGGCATTGGACAGCGGCTTTACCCCCGCGACAATCGTCGTGGACGCGCCCATTGTGGTGGACACGCCGCAAGGGCTGTGGACACCCAAAAACGCCAGTAACAAATTCTACGGCCCCACGCCCCTGCGCACGGGGATCGAACAATCGCGCAACCTGATGACCGTGCGTATCGCGCAAGAGGTCACCATGGAAACCGTTGCGCGCTATGCGGAAAAGTTTGGCGTCTATTCCCCGATGCAGCCGTTTTTGGCCAATTCCTTGGGCGCGCAAGAAACCACCTTGTTTAAAATGGTCGCCGCCTATTCCATGTTCGCCAACGGGGGCGAGCGGGTGGAACCCACCCTTGTTGACCGCGTGCAAGACCGCTTTGGCAAAACTGTGTATCGCCACGATAAACGCGAATGCGTCGATTGCGCGGCAAATACCCTGCCCGCAGGCCAGCCGCTGCGCATCACCACCAACCGCGAACGGGTGATGAACGCTGTCACCGCCTATCAGCTGACATCTATGCTGCAAGGGGCCATTTTGCGCGGCTCTGGCAGCGGTGTGCGCCTGCCTGTGCCTGTGGCGGGCAAAACGGGTACCACCAACGATGCCAAGGACGTTTGGTTTGTGGGATATACCTCTAACCTCGCTGCGGGCTGCTATATGGGCTACGATCAGCCCCGCAGCCTTGGGCCTGGTGCCTTTGGCGGCACGCTATGTGTGCCCATTTTCCAAGAATTCATGACCGAGGCGATCAAGCGCTTTGGCGGCACGCAATTTGCCGTGCCCGAAGGTGGCTATTTCCAAAAGGTTGACCGCTTTTCTGGCGCGCGCCTTGGCCCCGATGCCAGCGGCGAAAACGTGATCAGTGAATTTTTCCGTACGGGCGATGACGGAATTTTGGGCATTGATTATGTGGTCGATGGCGGCTTTGGCATGGGGCAAAACCTGCCTCTGTTTGCCGTTGGCGAAAGCGACTTTTTTGGCCAAGGGTCGGATGTTGTAACCACATCAGATGGGGCCAGCGTGGCCGTGCCGCAAAAGGCCGATTTTGGTACGCTGTCGTCGGGCGGGCTGTATTAGGGGATTTGGGTTTTCATAGCCCCCGCTTTGATCTGACCTAGATTTGCCTGCCAAAAAGAAACGGCGTTGCGTGGTGCGCGCCTGCGCGGCCAAGCTGCCCAGCCTTTGTGGCCCCAATCTAACAGATGATGATCGGCGCGGTCCGATGAAAACCCGCCAAGCGCATTGTTAATTTGTCACTGGATTGCAAGTCCAGATGCACGCGGCGGCGCTATGGGACAAGTCTATAAAACAAGCCACACTCGGGCGCGGCACCCGATTATGGCGAGTTCCCCCCCTGCGGCGCGCAGCTTTCATCGCGCGCCGCAGGGGAGGGGGCCCGCACATATCAGAATTGCGAGCTGAACAACAGCGAGGCACCCAGCCGATTGGTCTTGTTGTCAAAATCGCGCGCGCCAGTCACTTCAAACCGAACATTCGAATTCGTTCCAAAATCTTGCGAAATGCCCACTGAATATTTCAGCCCTTGGCCCGCACGGACTTGCTGCTCTTGACTATTAAACCAGCCTAAGCCGCCAAAGAAAACGTGCTTACCAGCCGAATTTTCCGCTTCATAACGCCAATCAATATCAACCGATTGCTGGCGATAGGCAGTTCTTACCGCAGCAATCTGCGTGCCGCCCGCCGCCGTATAGGGATCGCTTGAAGAATTGACCGCTGCAAGATTTATCGATGGCATAAGCGCAAGCTTTTCGTTCACCTGATAAGACCCCGACAGTTTAGCCATCAAAAGCGTGCGATCTCCCCACACGGTGCTGGCGCTTTGCCCCGTTTGCGCAACGCTGTCATGCGTGCGCCCACTGAGGGCGCGCATTTCCAACACAAGCGCGCTTTGCCCAAGTTTGGACACAAAATACGGCCCAACCAACCAGCCCTCACCTTCGGTTGTGCCCAAAGGATCGTCCATGCGCATGGTGTCGACTGTGCCCATCAGGCCCAAAATCGTGTTCGGCCCAAGCCTTGCGTGCGTTCCAAGGCTGAATTGCAGATAGCCTGTGCTTGCGCCGCCCTCTTGCCGCGACATCGACCCAGACATGCGCATCCACGTGGGCCCGCCCACGCGCACAAGGTCAATATCGGCGCCTCTGGTCGATACATTAATTGCTGTCGACTCGTTCGCTTCAGGCTCCAAAAGCGGGGAAAGATCGGGCTGATTGAACAACAATGACCGCGCGCGCGCCACTTGCATGTTGGTGACAAGATCCACCTCGGCCTCTGGGTCAACGCCGCCCACCTGAATGGATGCAACCACCCGCGCCGCCGCTGCAACAACGGCATTTCCGGGTTGATCGGCGGCAACGCTACAGGTTCCCGGTTTCAGAAAGGTAAGCAATCCATCGCTGGAAATGCTGCAAATTTGGGGCGTTAGCCCTGTGAACACAACTGGCAACCCAGACGACGATCTGGCCGCCAGCGATACTTGGTCGCCCGGGGCAAAGGCGTCTTTGCCCCCAAAAGGCAATGGGGTGGGCAGATCGATGGTTTGGCCTTGCTGCCCCACGGCAAAGCTTTGCGTGACCTGCGCCGCTGGCGCAAAGGTGCCATTGCCCGCCTGATCGGCCGCAATTTCGCAATTGCCGACTGTGACAAAGGTTAGCGCGCCATCCGTGGTGACCGTGCATACCGCTGTCGTCAGGCTGGTGAATGTCACCGTCAGCCCCGACGTTGCTGTCGCGGTAATCGTTGGGCTGGTGCCCATGGTCTGCGCGCCGGGGTTGGCAAAGGTGATCGTCTGCGCTGCGGTGTTCACCGCAAAGCTTTGGGTGACCTGCGCCGCTGCCGCAAAGGCGCCATTACCCGCCTGATCGGCTGCAATCTGGCAATTTCCTGCCGCCACCAAGGTCAGCGCGCCGCCCGATGTCACCGTGCAAACCGCTGGTGTCACCGACGAGAAGGTAACCGTCAGCCCCGACGTTGCAGTGGCCGAAACGCTTGGGCTGGTGCCCATGGTCTGCGCGCCGGGGTTGGCAAAGGTGATCGTCTGGGCGGCAAGGTTCACCGCAAAGCTGCGGGTGACCCGTGAGGCCGCGGCGAAGGTGCCGTTACCCGCCTGATCGGCTGTAATCTCGCAAGTGCCTGCAGAGACGAGGGTCAGCGCGCCACCAGAGGTGATCGTGCAGACTGGGGTCGTCAGGCTGGAGAAGGCAACGGTCAGACCGGAACTCGCCGTCGCGCTCAAGGTCGGCGCAGTCCCCATCACCTGCGCGCCGGGATCGGCGAAGGTGATGGTCTGGCTGGCGAGGTTCACGTTAAAGCTGCGGGTGATGCGGGTGGCGGCATTGATACCGCCGTTACCCGCCTGATCAGCCGCAATTTCGCAAGTGCCCGCTGCCACCAAAGTTAGCGCGCCGCCCGATGTCACCGTGCACACCGCTGGGGTCAGCGACGAGAAGGCAACTGTCAGCCCAGACGTAGAGGTGGCCGTAACCGTGGGGCTTGTGCCCATGGTTTGCGCGCCGGGGTTGGTGAATGTGATCACCTGATCAATCGCATTGACGGTAAAGCTGCGCGTCACCTGCGGTGCCGCCAGGTAATTGGCATTCCCCGCCTGATCTGCCGCAATCTGGCAATTGCCTGCGGCCACAAGGGTCAAAGCGCCGCCCGATGTCACCGTGCAAACCGCTGATGTCAGCGACGAGAATGTCACCCCCAGCCCCGATGTTGCGCTGGCCGTTAAGGTCGGGCTTGTGCCAAAATCCTGCGCGCCGGGATCATTGAAAGTGATCGTTTGCGTGCCCTGCGCCACGGTGATCCGCAACCTGTTGCTCGCTGCTGCGGTAAACGGAGGGGTCGAACTGTCGGTTGCCGACACGACCAAGGCGTTGAACGTGCCCGCCGTGGTCGGTATGCCCGAAATTGTGCCCGCACTGCTGATCGTTAAACCGTCTGGCAATCCCGTGGCCGAAAAGGCGCTGTATGGCCCCGTGCCCCCCAATAGGGTGACATTCGCCAAATAGGGTGCTCCCACGGTTGCGTTGGCCCCGACGCCGCTGGCGATAAAGGAAGGGTTGGTCACAGTAACAGTAACGGTGACTTGCGCCGATGCCCCAAAAGCGTTGGATGCTGTCAAACCAAAGGTATCGGTTCCATGGAACCCTGCGGCAGGCGTATAAGACACAGCGCCGCCATTGGTAACACTTACCACCGCGCCGTTCGCGCTGGCCGCCGAAATGGCATAGCTTGTTGGGCTGCCCGTTGGGCTGCTGGCCACCGCCGCATCAATCGTACTCGCCGCAGCCCCGCCTGCATTATAGGGAATCGCGTCTGCATGGGTAAAGGCGGTCAGAACAGGCACCGCGCCATAGGTAAATGCCGCCACCTCTGTATCTGTGCCATTGGGTGTGGTGACAGATATATCCACCGCCCCAGCCGTGCCCGAAGGGGCATTTACGGTGATAGCTGTGTCCGTGTTTGAGGTGAAGCTTGTACTTTGGATCGTGGTTCCGCCAAAAACAACTTGCGTGGCATTCAGCAGGTTCGTGCCGCTAATCGTGACGGGAATGTTGCCCGCCAAGGGCCCAACTGCGGGTGAAACGCCCGTAATGCTGGGGGTAAGCGGGGCCACGGTCAGTGCGGTTGCGGTGGTGGGCAAGGTGCCGTCACCGCCCGCGCTGGTCAGGCTTGACAGCGTGATGTTGTACGAACCCGGGGTCGCGCTATACAGGCTTGCCGTCACCGAACAGCTTGCGTTTGCCGCCAAGGAACCAGATGCAAAGGTATATCCAATATTGCCCCCGCCAACCGTAGCCCTAAATCCATTACAGGTATTGGCGAGTGCCGCCAGCGTTAAACCGCTGGGAAAACTTTGCGAAAAACTGACATCAGGCAAAGCCACCGCATTCGGATTGCTTACAGTCACCCGATATCGCGCGGCAGTACTGCCATCTGCTGGGATCGACGTATCCAAAAACTCTACGCTCGCAGTTGGCGGCAGAACATAGGTGAAGCCGCCGTTTAGGATATTTTCGTTTGTGCCGCCTGCCGTGGTGACCGTGATGTTAATCAGCCCAGCCGCGCCAGCAGGGGATCGCAGCGTGATGGTACTGTCGGTGTTGCTGATGAACTGGCTGGCAGGAACGACCGTCGAGCCAAAGTTCACCGACGTCGCATTGGCAAGGCGCGTGCCTGTTAGCGTGACCTCTGTATTCCCAGCCAAGGGGCCAACGCGGGGCGAAACAACATTAAGGATGGGCCGTCTAGGAATAACAGTCAGGGTGGCTGCTGTCGGCAAAGTGCCCGCACCAACCGCGCTGGACAGGCTGTCCAGCGTCAGGTTGTAGGTGCCCTGCGCGACAGATGTGACGACCGCTGTCACGATACAGCTTTGGTTTGCCGCCAATGTACGGCCTAAGAATGAAAACCCGCTCGCACTTGAAAGCGATTCATCGCCGCCGCACCCTGTTTGTGACAAACTGGCCAATCCTACGCCATTCGGTAAAGTTTGGATGAATCCGACACCTGACAGCGGCAGCGCGTTCGGGTTGGTGACCGTGATCGTATAGCGAGACTGATCAGCCCCGTCTTCAACGATGGTTGCCTTTGATAATTGGACCGTCGCCGTGGGCGCTGCAAGATAGGTAAAGTTATCGTTTGGCGTATCCGCGCTGGTGCCCCCTGCGGTGGTAATGCTGACGTCAACGGCCCCAGCCGTACCAGCAGGGGTATTGAACCTGACCGCGTTTGCACTGACGGGCGTCAAATCTGCCGCTTGGATAATGGTCCCACCAAAATTAACCTGCGTCGCACCATTTAGGTTTGCGCCGTTGATGGTCACCGGTGTTCCGCCTGCAACAGGCCCAGTGTTGGGGCTGATCGAGGTGATGCTGGGCGCGGGTGCCTGCACGGTAAGGGTGGCTGTACTAGAGGATGTCGCGCCGCGCCCGTCGGTCACTGCGTAAGTATAGGTTGTTGTCGCGGTAACAACTGTTGGCGTTCCGCTGATCCTGCCGGTTCGGCTGTCGTAGGCCAGGCCAGTGGGCAAATCGGGGCTAACAGACCAAGTGAAGGGTGCCGTCCCGCCCGAGGTTCTGATAACGGGGTTAAATTGGGCGACTGCGTTATTCACGGCCAAAATCTCGCCAGCCGATGTTGGGGTGGTTACTGGCAGTCCGTTCACAGTAACCGCGGCTGCAGTGGTAGTTCCTGCCGCAGCGGCCCCGCCGCCCGAAATGCTAAAGGCCTGCGAATAGACAAGTGCGGTAGCTGGTGTGACTGTGATTGTCACAGGATTCCCGCTGGAACCCGCCGCAATCGACGTGTTGCTGGTGCAGGTAACGACTTGGCCCGCGGCGTTACAACTCCACCCCGTGCCCGTACCGCTGCTAAACAACTGGAAGTCGGGCAGGGTGGTGGTCAGCGTCAAGGTGCCTGTTGTAGCCGCCCCTGTCACCGAAGGCGTGACGGTAAAGGTATAATCGCGGCCAACTGTCTGTTGGGTGGCCGAAGGCACGGCGGCTAGGTTGATCACAGGCACGGGCGCGAGGGTCGCAAGACGGATGGTCGCAGTGGCATCGGCGTTGAAATCGTCTTGGACGGTCACCACATAGTCACGTTCTGCGCTTGCAACCAGCGGTGTCCCAGAAATCTCCCCTGTCAAACCGTCGAAGTCCAGACCCGATGGGAGCGTTGGCGAAATGCTCCAATTAAAGTTTGGTGTGCCACCGCTGCGCGACACGGGCGTGACCGGCGTCATGGCTTCGCCAACGTTCAGCCTTAGGGGCGAGTTGACAACCGTCAAGGAAGGCAGCGGATTGATCTGGACACTGGCAAAGGTGCCGTTGACAGACGCCGCCGCGCCCCCACCACTGACCGTAAAGTTAAAACTTGGTACGGGGCCAGAATTGGGCATCGACACTCGGATGCGCGGTACGGTGACTGCGTTCTGCGCAATTGACGTGTCAACAGTGCATGTCACGACCTGTGCGGCATTGGAGCAGACCCATCCGTGGAAGGACACATCGGAAAGGAAGGTGACCCCTGTCGGCAGGGTCATGGTCAGCGTTACCCGGCCATTGGTGGCGGAATTCCGCGCCGTCACGTTCATGCGGTAATCATTGACCCCGCCAGCCGTTACGGCGGAGTTTACCGAGACGCCGCTGACCTCAAATGTTGGCGCAACATAGGTATAATCGTCGGACGTTCCGTTATTGGCACTGGTGCCGCCCGGTGTGGTCACCGACACATTCACCGTGCTCGTTCCCGCCGGAGCCGTCGCAGTGATTTGCGTGGGCGAGTTAACGACTAAATTCGTCGCAGGTGTCGTTCCAAAGTTGACCGCTGTCGCGCCACTTAAGTTAGTGCCCTCGATGACAACGTTATTGCCGCCCGCCGCGGGCCCACTGGCGGGGGTTAGGCGGGTGACCGTGGGCGCAGCAACCACCAGTGTGCGGGTGTTGATGAACTGCGTGTTGGTCTGGCCTGAAAAGGCGACTTCCCACTGATACAGCACGCCGTCCTGCCGTCCGCGAAAGATGATGCCATGATAGGAAGAGTTGGCATAGTTCGTTCCGTTGGGCGATGTTTGCGAAACGATGGAAAAGTCGGTGATGCTACAGGCCTGCGCGACGTCCGCAGCCGACGCACTCGTCAGGGACGGAGCTGAAGTAGGCACGTTGCTGACGACGTTATCGAATATCTCTCGCGGCGCGATGCTGCGAATGAAACCACTATTTCCAAGAAACCCGCGCAAGTCGATGATAGAGTTGCCAGCGCGGTTAAAGCCCAAAGTCGGGCCGACCCTCAGGTTTTCATGGCGGACACGGCAGTAGTCCAAGGTTGCCCCATTGGGATCTTGCGTTGCCATAGACTCAAAGCCCGCGAGAACTGGCCAGCTGGAGCGAGCACCAGAGTTGAAAGACGAAATCGCCGCATCAAAGGCAAATGCGGGCTGTGTGGCTATCAGCCCCAGCGCCAAAGCTAGACCGCGCGCAAACTGCCCCAGCAAATTGCCGCGCCGCAACCCCGTGAAAAATATCCCCATAACCGCCCCCACACCACTATGCGGAATAGACCGACGCCACCCCGAAATTTCCAAAATCACTCAAATTTGATTTTAATTGCAAAACTCTTGCCAGACGACCGTGAGTTGTGCAAGCTAAAGTTGACAGCATCTAAATCGAAAAACCTTTGGCTGTGCGCGGCATGTTTTTGCCTGCCATGAACGGCCCTGATCCTGTCGCAAAACACACGTCTCGACGCCTAAAAAGTTTAGCAAAGATGACAGAAAAGGACGGCCAAAATGGAACCATTTATCGGACAAATTCAATTGGTTGCGTGGAATTTTGCCCCGCCAGGTTGGGCGCTGTGCAATGGACAACTTTTGCAAATTGCGCAGTCACAGGCGCTGTTCGCGCTGATCGGAACCACCTATGGCGGTGATGGCCGCAGCACCTTTGCGGTGCCCGATTTGCGGGGCCGCGTGCCTGTCAATCAGGGCAATGGCGGTGGCTTGACCCCGCGCGTCATGGGCGAATCAGCGGGAACGGAAAGCGTCACCTTGTCGATTGCAGAAATGCCAATGCACAGCCACAGCTTTCAGGGCAGCATTGACGCGCCCGGGCGTTCGGGGGGCGTTTTGGTCACCAACGGGCTTTTGAACACGGGGCCTTTTGATTCGACCCTTGATCCGTTGACCATTTCCAATGCTGGCGGTTCGGCCCCGCACCAAAATATGCAGCCCTATTTGGTGATGAATTACATCATCGCGCTTGAGGGGATTTTCCCATCACGGCCCTAAATGCGGCTGGCCTTGGCCCCTTGGGCCCTTTGTAAAAGGCCGAAGGGCGGGTCTGCCTTCACGCAGCGCCCGCCCAAGCATTTTCCTAAAAGGAAAGCTTGACCTTGAGTGTCAACGCCATCCGCCCAGCACCCATTGGTAAACCTTGTTTTGCCTTCAGTGGGGCAGTGCCAATCTGCGCAGTGCCGCCGCAGCGCGCGCGCCTCTTGCCGCTTGGCCTGCGGCGCGTTACACGAAGGGCAATTCAAAGGAAGCCCACATGCGCGCCGAAACCCAAGGCCATATTGACCAAATCACCAAATCCCTGCGGCTTTTGGCCCAGCGGATGGATATGCCAACCATCGATCACCGCCTTGAGGAATTCAATGCGATGATCGAGGATCCCAACCTGTGGAACGACCCCGCCCGCGCGCAAAAGCTGATGCGCGAGCGTCAGGCCGTGCTGGATCAGCTGTCTACCTACCGCATGATCGACAGTGGGCTGAACGACAATGTCGAATTGATCGCACTGGGCGAGGCCGAGGGGGACGCTGAAATTGTCACCGAGGCAGAGGCGGGGCTGAAAGCCCTTGTCGAAACGGCGCGGGCCAAAGAGCTAGAGGCGCTGCTGAACGGCGAGGCTGACGGCAACGACACCTTCCTTGAAATTAACGCAGGCGCAGGCGGCACTGAAAGCTGCGATTGGGCCAGCATCTTGGCCCGCATGTATGTGCGTTGGGCCGAGAAAAAGGGCTATAAGGTAGAACTGCAATCCGAAACCGCGGGGGACGAGGCGGGCATCCGCAGCGTGGCCTATAAAATTTCGGGCCACAACGCCTATGGTTGGCTAAAATCAGAAAGCGGTGTGCACCGCCTTGTCCGCATCAGCCCGTTCGACAGCGCCGCGCGCCGCCATACCAGCTTTTCATCTGTGTGGGTCTACCCCGTGGTCGATGAGAATATCGATATCGACATTCCCGACCGCGACATCCGCATTGATACCTACCGCAGTTCGGGCGCGGGCGGCCAGCACGTCAACACCACCGATTCGGCGGTGCGGATAACCCACTTGCCAACCAATATCGTGGTGACGTCTTCGAT
>JAIXVS010000327.1 GCA_027482795.1 Rhodobacter sp. | reverse complement strand
GGCCGCACCCTGACGCTGTTTGATCTGGGCCGCATTCCGATGGCGCGGCGCATGGGTTTGGATAAGGTTCTGGCGCAAAACGGCTGGGGGCTGACGGTGGCGGGCAATTCCACCCGCTACCGCCGCCGTGTGACGCTGTTTACCCGCCTGCGGCAGGTCTCCCGCGTGATTGGCTGGGATGATCGGTTTATTTATATGGAGCAAAGCTTTTGGCGGGGCGATGAATGTACCGCCCAGATGCTGCTGCGCAGTGCCATCATTTCCAAAGGTGGCATGGTGGCCCCTGCCAAAATGGTGGCAGCATTGGGCGCAGATATGCCCAGCCCACCCTTGCCCGATTGGGTAAATGCTTGGATTGCGGCAGATGCGCAGCGCCCTTGGCCGCCCGAAGGCGGCAGTTTGCGCTAAACCGCTTGCCAGCCCGCCCGCTTTCGGGCTGTATCACGCAAAACGGGGGGCGAGACATGAGCGAAATTTCACCAAGCAAACGCATTTGGGGGTGGTATTTTTTCGATTGGGCCAGCCAGCCCTATAACACCCTGTTGCTGACCTTTATCTTTGGCCCCTATTTCGCCGAAATCGCGCGCGGCTATTTCATGGGCGCAGGGCTGGAGGAAGAGGCGGCCAAGGCCGCCGCGCAATCGTTCTGGGGCTATGGGCTGACAGCCAGTTCAATCATCATCGCTATACTTGCCCCAATTTTGGGCGCAGTGGCCGATGGGTCTGGCCGCCGCATGATTTGGATTTGGATTTTTTCGGCCTTCTACGTCACAGGCGCATTTGCCCTGTGGTGGGTGATGCCGGGGGGAGAGTTGGACACGCTGTATTGGGCCGTCGGCTTTTTCGCCATTGGCTTTATTGGCATGGAATTTACCACCATTTTCACCAATGCCCTGATGCCCACATTGACCGATCACGATGATATTGGCAAAATATCGGGGTCGGGCTTTGCCTTTGGCTATTTGGGCGGGCTGGTGGCGCTGATCTTGATGCTAGGCTTGTTTATTGGGGATGATACAACTGGCAAAACCATCTTTGATATAACGCCGATGTATGGACACGAATCCGAATCGCGTGAAGGAACCCGTATCGTAGGCCCGCTGGCCGCGCTGTGGTATGCGGTGTTTATGATCCCGTTTTTTCTGTGGGTGCGCGAGCCGCGTATTGCAGGCGTAGGGCGCATCCACATTGGCGCAGCGCTGGGTAGTTTGCGCGACTTTATCGCAGGGCTGCGGTTTCGCAAAAGCCTGTCGGCCTATTTGGCATCATCGCTGCTGTACCGCGATGCGCTGAACGGGCTTTATGCCTTTGGCGGGGTTTACGCCAGCAATGTGCTGGGCTGGTCTATCAAGGAAATCGGGATTTTCGGCATTTTGGGCGCGCTGACGGCGGTTGTGGCCAGTTGGATCGGCGGGCGGCTGGACAAACGCTTTGGCCCCAAGCCCGTGCTAACGGGGGCGATCATTGTGCTGATTGCGGTGTGTATCGTGATTGTGGGCCTATCGCGCGATAACTTTTATGGCATTCCGCTGGACGAGGCGGGCAGCACCGCCGATGTCATCTTCTACATCTGCGGCGCGCTGATTGGCGGCGCAGGGGGGCCATTGCAGGCCGCCAGCCGCACCATGCTGGTGCGCCACACAACGCCAGACCGTGCGACCGAAGCCTTTGGCGTGTTCGCGCTTTCGGGCAAAGTGGCGTCGTTCATCTCTCCCCTGCTGATTGCCATTGTCACGCATATCAGCGGATCGGCGCGGATCGGCATCTCGCCGGTTGTGCTGTTGTTCATTCTGGGGTTGGTATTGTTGATCTGGGTGCGCCCAAGGGGGGAAATGGCATGATTGCACGGATAGTTGCAGCGTTTTTGGTAATTGCCCCCGCGCCCAGTTTAGCCGAACCGCTGGCCCGCGAATTGTTTGGCGCGGCGAAAACCCCCAGCCAGCAAGACGCTATGCCCATTGGCACCTATGCGCGCGGCTGCGCGGCTGGGCTGGTCGAACTGCCTGAAAGCGGGCCAACGTGGCAGGCGATGCGCCTGTCGCGGCATCGCAATTTCGGCCATCCCGTGATGATTGATTATCTGAAAGACCTGTCCGCCGCCGCCACGCAGGTGGGCTGGGCTGGGCTTTACATTGGCGATATCGGCCAGCCACGCGGCGGGCCAATGACATCGGGCCACGCCAGCCACCAAATTGGGCTGGATGCCGATATTTGGATGCTACCGCCCCGCAGCCTGAACCTAACCCGTCAGCAGCGCGAAGATATTTCATCGATTCCCGTTCGCTCGGCAGATCAACGCTCGGTAACCGAGAATTGGACGCGCAACCACCACGCCCTTTTGCGTGCGGCTGCGTCTGACAAACGGGTTGACCGCATTTTCGTGGCCGCCGCCGTGAAGATTGAAATGTGCAAAACCGCCAGTGCTGCCGATACCGCATGGCTGCAAAAAATTCGCCCCGTGGCGGGCCATGACACCCATTTTCATGTGCGCCTGAAATGCCCTGCGGGGGCCAGATTGTGCGATAAGCAAAAGCCAACCGTGGCCACCCTTTCAAAAGGTGGCAATGGCTGCGATGATACGCTGATGTGGTGGGTGACCGATTATTTGAACCCACCAGAGCCCACCAAAAAACCCAAACCCCCCAAAAAGCAAGAAGAGCCAGAAAAATCGGCAAAAACCTTTATCTTATCAGATTTACCCAATCAATGTCGCGACGTTCTTTCAGCGCCTTAGTGGCCGCTTTTGCCGCGCTTGGCCTGCAAGGCAGCGCCGCGCCACAGCCCCCTGCGGGGTTTGTGGCGGCGTTTGATTTGCAATCGGACGACCCGCTTTTTGGCGGGCTGTCTGCCATTGAAATGTCAGATGATGGCGGGGCGTTGACCCTGCTGTCAGATCAGGGGTCGTATACCACGGGCACAGTGGCACGAAATTCGGCGGCGCAGATCACGGACGTGTCGCTTGCGCCCTTTGCGCGGTTAAAGGCCTTGGGTGATGCGCCGCTCAGTCCAGGTCGCAACGATAGCGAAGGCATGGCGATAGGGGCAGATGGCGCAAGCTACATATCGTTTGAAGGCGTTGCGCGCCTGCTGCGGTATAAGCGGCTGGATGGGCCTGCCGAAAATTTAGAAGGCCACCCCGATTTTCCAAGCTTGCAGGCAAATTCCGCGCTAGAGGCGCTGGCGATAGACAGCGATGGCACGCTGTACACGATGCCCGAACGTTCGGGCGCGGTTGATCGGCCTTTTCCAATTTACCGCCTGCGCGCAGGGGTTTGGGATACCGCTTTGTCCCTTCCCCGCACCGATGGGTTTATGCCCGTTGCTGCCGATTTCGGCCCCGATGCGCGGCTGTATATTCTGCTGCGCCAGTTTCACGGGTTGATGGGGTTTTCATCCAAACTGATCCGCACCACCGTGGGCGAGGATGCGCTGGGCCCGATAGAGGTGCTGGTTGAAAGCGCGGTGGGCCTGCATGACAATCTGGAAGGCCTGTCTGTTTGGCGCGATGGGGCGGGGCATTTGCGCGCCAGCATGGTGGCGGACAATAATTTTCTGCCGTTTTTGTCATCGGGCATTGTGGAATACACCCTGCCCGATTGACGGGGGCACAGCCTTGGCCTAATGCCCAAGGCCTTCGCTTTGCCCATTGGGCACAAGTCTCCGCAACCTTGAAAAAACGGAAATCATCATGAAACATCTTATGCTTGGCGCCATCGCCATGGCTGCAATCGTTTTGGCATCGAACATATTGGTGCAGTTTCCCATTGGCCAATGGCTGACATGGGGCGCGTTCAGCTATCCGCTGGCGTTTCTGGTCACTGATTTGGTCAACCGATTCCACGGCCCGCAAGCCGCGCGGCGCGTGGTGCTGGTGGGCCTTGTCGCGGGGCTGATCGCCAGCGCGATTGGCACGCAAATTTCGGGTGAATTTGGCCCGCTGGTCACCATCCGCGTGGCCATTGCCAGCGCAACGGCGTTTTTCCTTGGCCAGTTTTTGGACATCGCCGTGTTCAACCGCCTGCGCTATGCCGCGTGGTGGCGCGCACCGCTAATTTCAACCTTCTTCGGCAGCGCACTGGATACGGCAGTGTTCTTTACGCTGGCCTTTTCCGCCGCCTTCATCTTCATCTCCCCAGCCACCGATGTGGCATGGGCGCTGGATTCGGTGCCACTTTTGGGCGTCGGGCCTGCCGTGCCGCTGTGGGTGTCGCTGGCCTTGGCCGATTTTGCGGTGAAGATTTTGGTCGATCTGTGTGCACTTTTGCCATTTCGACTGGCGATTGCAAAATATGTGACAAATGTTGCGTAAAAACTTTTGACAAACACAAAATCTGTGTCACCTTACCCTTATCGGCAACCATTTTGAAAGGAGGTGATCCAGTGTCTAGAGTGATATTGGAGAGTGGTGTTGGGACAGTCG
>JAIXVS010000375.1 GCA_027482795.1 Rhodobacter sp. | reverse complement strand
TACCACCCCGAAGCCAGCCCTGGCCCGCAGGATAGCGTGTATCTGTTCACCCGCTTTGCCGATGCGATGATCGCCCGCCGCGTAGCGGCATAATTGAAAGCCCACCGCGCAGCGGCATAGCCTGCGAATTTTCGGCAAAATTTTATCTGCCTTATTAAGGGGTTGTTAACCCTGTCTTAACATTTGCGCAGCTACCCTAGCGGCATCCAGCCAAGGAGCCGTGATGTCCCTCACCTCGCTGCGCCCGATTACCCGCCTTGATGCCCACCCGCTGGCTGCGGGCCATGTGGCGCTGCACCGCCTGCACCCTGCCCCCAGCGAAAGCGAAACCTTTGGCGTGGCCCTTTTGCGCGCAGGGCGTATTTCCGCGCCAACCCTTCTGAGCGCCCTTAAAACCCCCCAAATCCATTTGGTAGATCACCTGATCGCAAGCGGCGTGATGGACGAAGGCGCAGCCTACACCGCCCTTGCCGCGCATTGGGCGGTTGGACTGGCCGATTTCACCCGCCATCCTGCTGACAGTGCCTTAATTGCGCGCGTCGATGCAGCAGCCTGCCTTGCAGGTCACTGGGTGCCTTGGCGCAGAATTGGGGCATCGACTGTCATCGTCTGCGCCTACCCCGAAGATTTCGCAGCCCTTCGCCCGATGCTCACCCAACAGTTCGGCACAGTCGTACTGGCCATAGCCCCGCGCCGCGCGATCACGGCGCAGATTATGGCGCGGGCAGGCGCGGCCCTAGCCCGCCGCGCCGAAACGCTATTGCCCGAAGGCGACAGTTGCCGCAGCTTTTCGCCGCGCCGCACCTATGCGCCGCTCTGTGCAGTGGCAGCGGTCATCCTCGCGGGGGTTTTGATTGCGCCCATGTTGGCCGCACTGGCGCTGCTGGGCTTTGCTTTGGCCCTGTCCTATGGGCAAACTTTGCTCAAGCTGTTTGCCCTTGGGGCCAGCCTGCGCCGCGCCCCTGCCCCGCCGAACCCTGCCCAACCAAACCCTGCTAAAGCCCAGCCATACGTCAGCCCACCCGCCTTGCACAGCGTGCCAACCGATACAGACCTGCCGTTCATATCCATCTTGGTGCCGCTGTTTTGCGAAAGCCGCATCGTCGCCCGCCTGATCCGCAGGTTAGAGCGGCTGGATTACCCCAGCACGGCGCTAGAGGTGATCTTTTTAACCGAAGATAATGACACCGCCACAGCATCGGCGCTGGCCAGCATCACCTTGCCCGCATGGATGCGGGTCTTGCACGTGCCAACAGGCACAATCCGCACCAAACCGCGCGCGCTGAACTATGGGCTTGACCACTGCAAAGGCCAAATCATCGGCGTCTACGATGCCGAAGATGCCCCCGATTTGGGCCAACTGCGCGCCGTGGCGCAGGGCTTTGCCGCAGGTGGGCCGCGCCTTGCGTGCCTTCAAGGGCGGCTTGATTATTACAATCCCACCCATAATTGGCTATCGCGCTGCTTTACCATTGAATATGCCGCATGGTGGCGCGTTATCCTGCCTGGCTTTGCGCGCATGGGCTTTGCCATTCCCTTGGGCGGGACAACCTTGTTCTTTCGCAGCGATATCCTGCGCGCCCTTGGCGGATGGGATGCCCACAACGTCACCGAAGATGCCGATTTGGGCCTGCGCCTTGCGCGGCGCGGATTCCAGACCCAGCTGTTCGACAGCACCACCTATGAAGAGGCGAACAGCCGCGCAATCCCTTGGGTCAAACAACGCTCGCGCTGGATCAAGGGCTATATCATGACCTATGCCAGCCACATGCGCCGCCCCGCCGCCCTGCTGCGCGATCTGGGGGCATGGCGGTTTTTTGGGATGCAGATGATGTTTGCAGGAACTGTCATTCACGCCCTACTGGCCCCTATCGTGGCGCTGCTTTGGCTAGCCACTTTTGGCGCTGGCGGCTTTGATGGTTTTGCAGGCGCAGAAATTCTTTTGCAGATTGCAAGCATTGGCTTTGCCGCCGAAATCTTGACGCTGGCGGCCAATTACGTGGGGCTGCGCCGCGCAGGGCACCGCATCAGCCCGTTATGGCTGCCCACCATGATGGCCTATAACCTGCTCGCCAGTCTTGCCGCCTATAAGGCCGTCTGCGAGGTGCTGACCAAACCCTTCTATTGGGACAAAACCGCCCATGGATTGTTCGATGATTAACTCAAGCTGCCCCGCGCCCAGAACACCCTCCTCGCGCCTCTCTTTTTCACAATTATCCTGCCAGAGCGGCGGGGGCTGCAAAGCCCCCTTTGGCGCCAGCCTAAGACGCTAGCGCGTCTTCAACTCGCCCGCATCCACCCGCAGCCGCGTCTCATAGGCCTTGGATATATGCCCGCGCAGCGCCGCAAAGGCAGCCTCGCCATCGCGCGCAGCGATCGCTTCGACTATGGCCGAATGCTCGCCCAGCGCCACCTCATCACGCCCAGCGGCGGCAAAAGAGGTGGTTGCCATCAGCGCCATCGACCGATGCACAAGGTCCAATTGCTGCACCAAAAATCGGTTGTGCGATGCAAGGTGGATCAATCGATGGAACCGCTTATTCGCGCGGCTCAGCAGGCGCGGATCACCGCCCAGCAGGGCGCGGTCATCTTGCACCATGCGGCGCAACACCGAAATCTCCTCATCCGTGGCATGGCGCGCGGCCAGCTTGGCGGCCAGCCCCTCCAACTCGGCGCGCACAGTGTACAGCTCGGCCAACTGCGTGTGATCTAGGCTGGCCACAATCAAAGACCGCCCATCGCGCGTCAGCATCCCTTGCGTTTCCAGCCGTTGCAGCGCCTCGCGCACAGGGGTGCGCGACAGGCCAATCCGCTCGGCCAGCTCGCTTTCCACCAGCCGCGCGCCAGGGCCAAAATCACCCGACTCGATGGCCTCTAGGATCAAAGTATAGGCGTCTTTTTGCAACGTACCCTCCGCTGCCCCTACCCTAACCGCGCAGCGGGGCAAAGTTCAACCCATCCCTTGCCCCCCCGCCCCAGCGCTGGCATGGTGAGGCCATGGTAAAACAACACTTCGCACATGTCACCACTTGGGTGTTCGATCTGGACAACACCCTGTACCCGCCCAAATACCGCCTGTTCGATCAGATCGAGGTGCGCATGACAGCATGGGTTATGCGCGCCTTAGGTGTCGGGCAGACCGAGGCGAACCGCCTGCGCCAGCATTATTGGGACACATACGGCACCACCCTTGCGGGGCTGATGCGCGAACATAATGTCGATCCCGCCCCCTACCTTACGGATGTACATGATATCGACTTTTCCGCCCTGCCGCGTGATCCCACCCTTGCCAGCCATCTGCGCGCGCTGCCGGGGCGAAAGATAGTCTACACCAATGCCTGCGCGCCTTACGCCGAAAAAGTTCTGGCCGCGCGCGGGCTGATTGGCATTTTTGATAGGGTTTACGGCGTTGAACACGCCCAGTTTCGCCCCAAACCCGAAAGGGCCGCGTTTGAATGTATATTCGCCCAAGACGGGTTAGACCCCACCCGCGCCGCCATGTTCGAAGATGACGCGCGCAATTTGGCTGTGCCGCATGATTTGGGCATGGCCTGCGTCTACATCTCGCCAAAGCCGATCAAAGCGCGCCATATCCATCACCACCACGAAGATTTGACCGCCTTTCTGGCCAAGTTGGTGCCCTGACCATTGGCGCCAAACACACGCTCGGCCTCGCAAATCGGCCAACAGATACATAGACCATCTGCCTGCTTCCTTGCTCTGAAAATATCCTCAGGGGGTGAGGAGCGTCAGCTCCGAGGGGGCTGAAAGCCCCCTTTCTGTGCCGCCGTCTCAGCCAGATCACCACCAAAAATCCGCCCCAAAGACGCGGCGCTTTGCCCCTTCGCCTTTGGCCGCGCTCTGGGCTATGTTGGGCGAAACAGGGGGCATAAGATGGCGCAGACAACCAGCGATATCGTAATATCAGGCGGCGGTGTGGCGGGGCTGACTGCCGCCTGCGCCTTTGGGGCGGCGGGGTTTTCCGTTACGCTGATTGAACCCACCCCCCCCGTGACAGATGCGGGCGCGGCAGGGGCCGATCTGCGCACCACCGCGTTTTTGATGCCCTCGGTTGATGTTTTGCAGGCGGCGGGCCTTTGGGCGCGCCTTGCCCCCTTTGCCGCGCCCTTGCAGATCATGCGCATCATCGATGCAGGCGGGGCCGATCCCACCCCGCGCCTGACCCGCGATTTTGACGCGGCCGATGTGGGCGACAAACCCTTTGGCTATAACCTGCCCAACTGGCTGCTGCGACGCGAGATGATGGCGCGCATGGCCGAACTGCCCAATATCCGCTTTGTTTCAGGCCAATCATGCACGGGCCTGACCACCCGCGAAACCGAGGCCATCATCCGCCTTTCAAACGGCGAGGTGATCCGCGCGCGCCTTGCCATCGCCGCCGATGGCCGCGCATCCACCCTGCGCACGGTGGCAGGAATTGGCGTTAAAACAATCCCTTACGCGCAAAAGGCTATTGTCTTTGCCGTGGGTCACGACACCCCCCATGGCAATATATCCACCGAAATTCACCGCACGGGCGGCCCCTTTACCCTTGTCCCGCTGCAAGACCAAAATGGCCGCCCTGCAAGTTCTGTGGTCTGGATGGAAACTGCCGAAAACGCTGCCCGCCTGATGGCCTTTGATGACGCAGCGTTTGCGGCAGAGGCGAACATTCGCTCTGCTGGTGTTCTTGGCCCCCTATCGGTGATCACAAAACGCAGCGCATGGCCGATGATGGGGCAGTTTGCCAAATCCATGACAGGGCAGCGCTTGGCCCTGATTGCCGAGGCCGCCCATGTCGTGCCGCCCATCGGCGCGCAGGGGCTTAACATGTCGCTGGCCGATCTGGCGGCCCTGCTAGATTTGGCAACCGCCCGCCCCGAGGGGCTGGGCGATGCGGCCATGCTATCCGCCTATCACCGCAAACGCCACGCCGAGGTGGTCGCCCGCGTGCTGGGCATCGACGCGCTGAACCGCGCATCGATGGCGCAATCCCAACCCCTGCGCGATTTGCGCAAGTTCGGGCTAAACCTGCTTCACGGCATCACGCCACTTCGCCATGCCGCGATGAAGGCGGGGCTGGGAATGCGCTAGGCTTTCGCCCCCAGCACCGCATCCAGCGCAGGCACTAGCCGCGCCAGTGTGGCCGCAGGATCAACCAGTTTATCCAGCCCAAACAGGCCAAGCCTAAACGTGCGGAACCCCTCTCCCTCGCCCACTTGCAACGGCACCCCTGCCGCAATTTGCAGGCCCAGTGCACGAAACGCGCTGCCGTTTTGGATGTTGGCATCCGCCGTGTAACTCACCACCACACCCGGCGCGCCAAAGCCGTTTGCGGCAACCGAAACAACGCCCCGCGCCGCCAAATCCTCGCGCACCAAACGGCCCAGTTCGAATTGCGCGGCCTTCGCCGCATCAAACCCCATCGCCTGCGTCTCTAGGATCGCGGCATGAAAGCCCATAATCGCATCGGTTGGCATCGTGGCATGATAGGCATGACCGCCCCCTTCAAAGGTGGCCATAATGCTGCGCCATTTCTTCAGATCAATGGCAAAGCTGTTCGATGTGGTTTCCGCAAGCCGCGCCTCTGCCGCCGCAGACAGCATCACCACCCCCGCCGATGGGCTGGCCGACCAGCCCTTTTGTGGCGCTGAAATCAAAACATCCACACCCAGCGCGCCCATATCCACCCACGCGCAGCCCGATGCAATACAATCCAGCACCATCAGCGCGCCCACCTCATGCGCCGCCGCCGCCATCGCCGCGATATAGTCATCGGGCAGGATAATCCCCGCGCTGGTTTCCACATGCGGGGCGAACACCGCCTGCGGGCGCACCTCGCGGATACGGGCGACCACAGCCTCAATCGGCGGCGGCGCATAGGGGGACGTATCCGAATTGCCCTGCCGCGCGGCCATCACCACATCCGTCTCGCCAATTTCGCAGGCGTCAAAGATCTGCGTCCAGCGATAAGAAAACCACCCATTGCGCACCACCAAATTGCGCCCTTGGCCAAACTGACGCGCCACCGCCTCCATCCCATAGCTGCCGCCCCCAGGGATCAGCGCCAACGCTTCGGCGTTGTAAACCTGTTTCAGCAGCGCCGAAATCTCGCGCATAGCGCCGCCAAAACGGGCGGACATGTGGTTTAGCGATCGGTCGGTAAACACCACCGAAAATTCCTGCAAACCATCTGGGTCAATATGGGCGTGGGGCAATGTCATGGCTCTCTCCTGCGTCAAAAAATCTAAAGTCTAATCTAACGTCGTTGCGC
>JAIXVS010000068.1 GCA_027482795.1 Rhodobacter sp. | reverse complement strand
GGCGGGCTATGGGTATCTGCACCAGATGTCCCAAGTTGTCTTAGTGGATTTACCTGCGCCCATCGCTGGGTTTGCGCCGCGTCCAGTTCCCGCCGACTGGCAGGTAGAGATGAAATCCCGCACGGAAGCTAAGGCGGCCTATCTGGCCCAAAAGCATGTTGCCGCAAGTTGGTTTGAGAATTTTCCATTCTCGAGATCTGATGGCATACCTTATGTGATTTTGCGGCTATTGCCGAAGATTGCCCCAGACATTTGGGGGCAGGATCGGGATTTTGGCAAAAGCTTTGGGTTGTTTGCCCGCACCGACAGCACGGGCCTTGCCCTGCCCGTTGGCATTGGGATGAGCGGGCTTAACCCAGACAGGCCAACGGCGGCAGACTTTACCAGCTTTACTTGCGGGGCCTGCCACATTGGGCGGGTCGATTTGGGCAATGGGCAGACCTCGCACATCTGGGGCGGCGTGAACGCCGAGTTCAATATCACCAAGTTCTTCGTCGATTTCAAAAAGACTTTGGACATGATGGCGCAAGGCGCGCAGGGCGATGCGCGCACGGCGAATATTCGCGATGCCCTTGTCGCCGAGCTGGAGCAGATTAGGGACACTAGCCCCACCTACCTGTACCGCAATGCCGCCTATGGCCCCCAAACCTTTGATGCAGCATATGAGGCGGCGCAGATTGATGCCTTTCTTGCCGATGCAGGCAATCTTGTGGGCCGAACCGTTACCTATATCGATAGTTTTGTATTGGCTTATGGCCATTATTTGGACAGTACCTATGAAGGGTATCAGGCGCAAATGTTGCAAGGTTTGCCTGGCATGGCAGATGCAACAGGCGTAAGTGCCGCGCATGGGTATGAACTGCTAGAGACAAGCTTTATCGGGCGGTTGTTTGCCCAAAACCTGCTGCCAACATCGCCGGGTTTGACCGACTATATGCTGGTCTGGGATCAAGACCATCGCGCGGCGCAGTGGAATGAAGATGGCACGCTGCTGGTGAATGGTGGCGGTCAGTATAACGGCAACATTCCTATCCCAATTTACCGCAACCTTGCTGCATCCATGACGATGGGGCTGGAAGACACCGACCTGCGTGTTGCAGCCTTTGCCGCCGATCTGTTAGGCGGCCTGCCGCCCGACCCGTATCCGTTCGATGTGGACACAGCTAAGGCCGCAGAGGGCCGTGATCTGTTTGCCGCGAATTGCGCCGATTGTCACCAGCCAAACAATGGCCGTGTTTATCGGGGCATGGGCACCAATCTGTCGCGCAGCCGCGTGATAAATGATCTGCTTATGAAAGGCGCTCGCGGCGAATATCTAGATATTTGCGGCCCGCAAACCGAGGTGACGCTTTATGATGGGCCCATCAAACCTTGCGCGGAATTTGAAGGCCGCCCGATCACCGCAGAGGCGATCATGCGTCCGCTGGGCCAGCAGTATGACGGCTATAACGCAACCGCGCTGGCGGGCATTTGGGCGGGCGCGCCTTATCTGCACAACGGATCAGTTCCGACAATGTATCACCTTTTGATGCCACAGACACGCCCTGCGTCTTTCACCAAAAGTGCGCTGAACTATGACACCGAAAAGCTAGGCTTTGCTTGGGATGCCACGGCGGTTGGCGGCTATGTTTTTGACACAGAGGCGTTCCAATCCATCAGCCGCATGGGCCATGACAAAGACATTACCGAAAACGGCAAGACGTACAAATTGGACTGGTCGGACGACGAGCAAGGCGCGATGGCGATTATCGAATACCTTAAGACCCTTTGAAAAGGCTATTTTTATGAACAGGTTGACCGCACATACTTCTGTTTTGGCTTTGTCTGCATTTGCGTTGATGATGCCCGCGCCAAAGGCATTTGCCGAAGAGATCATCACCCTAGAGCAAGGCTGGGACGAGCCAAGCCGCGTGATATTTTACCAAACGCCCCAAGGCTCGCCGATTATTCCCTATGACTATTTCCTAGCCCTAGAGCAAAGCGATTCTGCCAGCCTGTTCATGGACAAGGCGCATTTGTCTTCGCTGGGTATGCTATACTGGGGCAAGTCTTCGCTAAACCCCGATGGGTTGCCAATTGGATTGACTGTCGATCACGACATTCACGGGGTTGAGACCTATTTGGGTATGAACTGCGCTGCCTGCCACGTTACCGAAATAAAGGCGGGTGGCAAAACCGCCCTGATCGATGGCGGCGTTTCGCACTTTGACTTTTGGTCATTTATGCAAGAGTTGGATCTGGCGCTGAAGGCCACGGCAGGCGATGACGCCAAGTTTGATCGTTTTGCGATGCGCGTTTTGAAAGATGAAGCAGACGCAACATCGAAGGCGCAGCTGCGTGCGCGGCTGCGCGGCGTTTTGCGCGAGCGCGAGGCATGGCAGACGCATAACACGGCCTCTGCGCCCCCCGGCCCCGGACGGGTGGACGCGCTGAACGTTATCTTGAACCAAGCTTCGGCCTATATGCTGGGCCGCGATGACAATGCGCGGCTGGTGGATGCGCCTGTCAGCTATCCATTTTTGTGGGACGCACCTTATCTTGAATATGTTCAATACAACGGCGTGGTGCCGAACAAAGGATCGGGCGCATTGGCGCGCAATGTGGGTCAAGTGCTGGGCGTGTTCGGCCAAGTATCCCTGATCGAGTCTACTTTGCCAGGCGGATATGCATCATCGGTGCGTGTCGAGCATCTTTATGACCTTGAGCAATCGCTAGAAACATTGAAATCGCCCCGCTGGTCAGAACTGGCCGAAAAAGGTGCGGTTCCCGAAATTAACGCAGAATTGGCCAATGCTGGGCAGGCAATTTATGCTGCGGAATGCGCAAGCTGCCATGTCGAAATTGATCGCGCTGAACGCGGTGATCTTGCGTCGATCAAAGTGCCGACGTTCGGCTTGCCCGAAATTGGCACTGATCCTGCGGCTGCAACGGGTTTTGCAGCGCGCGCGGTTGCCTCTGGCCCATTGGAGGGTAGAAAATCGGGTTTTGTCGCAGGCGATCCGATGTGTGAATATGTGCATGGCAACACCGTACTCGCGCATATTACGGTTGGTGTGATTATGCATGAGCTTTCCGAAACCTATGGCGATGTGATTTCGACGAGTGTTGATTTGGTTGAAGATGGCCTCAGTGCAAAGATGCGTGATGCGGTACAATGGGTTAAATCTTTGTTTGGCTATGGTGAACCCGCCGCCGCGCAGGAAAAAGTTACAGACCAGCAGTTGATCGAGAATATGCAGACGCAGGGTGCTACGGAAGCCGAGATTGCTGCGGCGCTGAAGGCGCGCAGCGATGATAAGGCCGCGCTGTACGATCTTATGGTCAGCCAAGGCCTAGAGTATCATGGCAAGGATGCGGCCTGTTTAGAAACACTGCAAACCGCACAGTATCGCGCGCGCCCCTTGAACGGGATTTGGGCGACGGGCCCCTTCTTGCATAACGGGTCTGTTCCAAGCCTGATGGCGCTGCTTCGCCCCGCAGCGCAGCGTCCGACAAGCTTTGTTGTTGGCAACAGCGACTTTGACCCTGTGAATGTAGGCTTTACAGAACCATCGGACGGCACAGGGTTTAAGATGGATACGCTGATGCCAGGCAATGCGAACACTGGCCATGAATATGGCGTGACACTCAGCGAAGCAGATAAACTGGCCTTGCTGGAATATCTAAAGTCCCTTTAACGGCGCTTTGCGAGTGTGCGCATACGATTCGGCGGTGACATTTAACCAATCATTGATACGCCCAAGGGCGTATCAATTTCTTTTCGCGGGATTGCTCAGTTAGTCACCCCGCAATGCGACCGAGGCGATAGCCGCTTCGAACCGCTGAGCAAAGCTTTTGGCATCGCCCAAGGTGTTTTGCCACGCCCCAGCCGCAAGGCGTGATTTCATCGCGCCCAATCTATCGGGGCTATGTGCCAAATCAATCGCCCGCGCCTTATATTCGGCCAAACTTCGGGTGATCCCTTCGGGCAGGCCCACTGCCGTTAGCAGGCTGGATGCCATGCGCGCCGAAAACGCTTGCCCTTGCAGCGTGACAATCGGCAATCCCATGCGCAGGGCATCGGATGCGATTGTGCCAGCGTTATAGGGGCTGGTGTCCAAGAATAAATCCGCCAGCGGCAGGCGGGCGCGGTAGCGGCCAGGGTCAACGCGCGCGGCAAAGATCAGCCGCGCAGCATCTAGCCCCGCCTGCGCCCAGCGCGCCTGCGCCGCTGCCTTGGCCTGCGGGTTATCATCCACCAGCCACAGCACAGAATTTGGCACGGCTTGGACAATCTCGATCCAAGTTTGAAACATCGCAGGCGTGACTTTATAGGCGTGCGAGGCGCAGCTGAACACAAAGCCATCTTCGGGCAGGCCTTCGCCTTGCCGCGACACTGCCACCTGCGCGGGCGGGGTGCTGTCATTTGCCTGATAGCAGCCTGCAATGCGCAGGGGTTTGGGGCTGTAGGCAGCCTCAAGTTCCTGCGGGATGGTGATGTCATCGCACAGAAGATAATCCAGTTCGGGCAGCGGCACGGGGCCGATATAGCCCAGATATGTGGCCTGCACGGGTGCGGGTTTCCAGCGCAGAATTTCAGGCCGCGCGCCTTTGGTTAGCCCGTTCAGATCGATCAGCACATCAATCTCATCGGCGCGAATGCGCTGAGCGGCTTCGGTATCTGTCATCCCTTTGATCACCGTGAAATGATCAAAGGCCGCCATCACGCGCGCGCGAATATCGCTGCCATCTTCTGGCGATGCGCAATAGCCGTAAACTTCAAACCGCGCACGGTCATGGCGTTCCAACAGTTCGGCGATGAGAAAGCTCATCGCGTGGCGGCAAAAATCGGTCGAAAGGTACCCGATGCGAATGCGGTCATGGGCATAGCCCTGTTTAGGGGCGAGCGGCCCACCTGGCAGGGGTACTTTGCGCGCAATCCAATCGGCGCAGGCGCGGGCCTGATCGGCAGGATCGTCAAACAGCGCCAGCGCTGCCAGCGGCCCCGAATGCAGCGCAGCGATATCTTCGGTCAGGCCATGCACGCCCAAATCACACACGGGCCATTCCATCATGCGTTGGCGCAGATGCACCATATGTTGCTGCACATCGGGTTGATCGGGCGATATATGCAAGGATGCGCGCAGTTCGGCTGCGGCGGGGCCAAGCTGGCCTTGCTGTTCCAAAACACGGCCCAATTGGTTGTGCAGCACTTGGCGCAGGGCAGGGGCGGGCAGGGCACCGCGCCATGCGGCCAGCGCGCCGTCGGTTTGGCCCGTCGCTTCCAGCGCTGTGCCAAGGTTGATGGCCGCTTCGGCCATATCGGGCTTTATCTGTAGCGCCGCGCGGTAGGCATTGGCGGCAGCTGAAGGGTTGCCCGCGCGCCCATGCAGAACCCCAAGGTTAAACCACGCAGCACAAGCGGCGGGCGTTTTGCCCTGCGCGCCCAGCCACATCGCATAAAGTATCACGGCATCATCGATGCGCGCGGTTTCGGCAAGCCCAACCACGCCCATCAAGTCCAGCCCGCCCACGGCGCGGGATAGGTTGGCCATCAACGCGGGCGGCGTTGCCGCCAGCCCACCCGGGACGGCCAATTTTGCAGCGATGTCATCGCGGTCGCCCGGCAGGGCGAAAGACAGTTTGAATGCGGCAGTCATAGGATTCTCCTAAATGGCTTTTGCCCTGTCTCACCCCAAAGTGGTGAATAATCCGTAAAGCTGCGGCAGGAATTTTCGGGGGCCCGCCACAAGGTTTGGGTTCGGGCCCCAAAGTGCCCCTGCGGCGGGCCGTCCTTTGGCCAAGTCTATAAAATGCCATTCAGTTTTTTGGCCCAGAAGATGCTTATCCATCGCCATGGGTCACCAAGCTTAACCTTTGGGCAAGCAAGACCTGCGAGGTTTGGAGGGAATTTGTTCAATAAACCACAGTTTTGCCCGCACCAAAGCCAAAATCAGGTCGGTGCCCAGCCTAATCGGAGCTCGCATGTCTACGATCGCAACCTTGACCACTGCCCAAATCGCCGCCCTAAGCACGGGGGCAATTGCGGGGCTAAGCACCGCCGATATTCGGCTGCTGACTGCGGTTCAGATCCCTGCGCTCAGCACCGCGCAGTTGCAGGCACTGTCCACGGCGCAGGCGGCGGTGCTGACATCGGCGCAGGTTGCGGCGCTGCAAACGGCGCAAGTGGCATCCTTGCTGCCCAGCCAAGTGGCGGCACTGTCTTCGGCGGCGCTGCGGGGGCTGGACACAGCCGATATTGTGGCGCTGACAACTGCGCAGGCGGCGGTTTTGACATCGCAGCAGCTTGCGGCGATTAGCACTGCATCTATCGCGCGGCTAGAGACGGCAGATCTTGCGGCCTTGTCGTCAACGGCGGTTGCGGGGCTAACTTCAGCGCAGGCGGCGGTTTTGGGAACGGCGCAAGTGGCAGCCATGACGAGCAGTCAGATCGGTGCGCTGTCTACCGCTGTTATCGCAGAGCTCAGGGCGCCAAATATCGCGGCGATGTCAACGGGGCAGATTGCGGCCATGACCACGGCGCAGATTGCTGCGTTAAGTTCGGCGCAGTTGGCTGGGTTTACCACAGCCCAGGTAGCGGCCTTGTCAACAGCCCAAATCCGCGCGTTGACGGCGGCAAGTCTGCGCGGGTTGGAGACAGCAGATGCGGTGGCGCTGACCACCGCGCAGGCGGCTGAACTGACCTCGGCGCAGTTGGCCGCGATCAGCACTGCTGCCATTGCAAAGCTTGAAACCGCCGATATTGCGGCCCTGTCGACGGGGGCTATCGCGGGGCTCAGCTCTGCTCAAACGGCAGCCTTGACCACGGGCCAAGTGGCCGCGCTGACCACAGCGCAAGTCGGCGCTTTGGCGGCGGCCAATATTGCGCGCCTGTCTGCGGGGGCGATTGGTGCCTTAAGCACGGATCAAGTGGCGGCTTTGACCACGGCCCAAATTGCCGCGCTGAGCGGGGTGCAGATTGCCGCGCTGACAACTGCGCAAGTGGCAGCCCTTACAACCGCGCAAATGCGCGCGATGTCGACGGCGGGTATTGCAGGGTTGGAAACGGCAGATGTTGTAGCGCTGAGCACGGCGCAAGCCGCAGCGCTTAGCGCGGCGCAAATTGCTGCCTTTGGCACGGCGGCGCTTTCCAAAATGGAAACGGCCGATATTGCGGCCCTGTCTACCAGCGCTGTGACGGGGCTAAGCTTTGTGCAAGCGGGTGCTTTGACCAGCGGGCAATTGGCGGCCCTGTCCACCGCGCAATTGCGCGCTTTGACGCTGTCTGCCGTATCCGCGCTAGAGGGCGCAGATCTGGCGGCATTATCAACTGCCCAAATCAGTGCCTTCAGCACAGGGCAGGTTGCCATGTTCGGTTCTGCCCAAGCGGCGGCTTTGACAACGGCGCAAATCGCTGCCCTGACGACCGATCAGCTGCGTGCGCTAACGCCTGCCGCTTTGGCAGGGCTAGAGACGGCAGATGTTATTGCCATCAGCACGGCGCAGGCCGCTGCGCTGACCAGCGCGCAGTTGGCGACGCTGAACACAAGTGCAATTTCACGAATGGAAACCGCCGATCTGGCGGCGCTTTCCACCGCGACTATTCGCGGCCTTAGCAATACCCAAGCCAAAGCGCTGACATCCGCGCAGGTTTCAGCGCTGACCACGGCGCAGCTTGCCGCGCTGACAACGGCAGCCATTTCAGGGATTGATGGGTCTGATCTGGGCGCATTGACCACCGAACAACTGGCCGCTTTGACAACCGCGCAGATTGCAAGCCTTGGCTCGGCGCAGGTGACGGGCCTGACCACGGCCCATATCGCGGCCATGACCACGGGGCAAATCGCAGCCCTGTCCACGCTGGCCATGCGCGGGCTGGAAACGGCGGATGCGGTGGCCCTGTCAACCGCCCAAGTTGCTGCGCTGACATCGGTGCAGCTGGCGGGTCTTGCGACCTCGGCCCTTGCTGCGTTAGAGACGGGCGATATTGCCGCTTTGAGCACAGCGGCTATCAGGGGGCTGACCGCACCGCAAGCGACAGCGCTCAGCTCGGCGCAAGTGGGGGCACTGACCACGGCGCAAATCACCAATATCACGGCATCTGCCTTTGCGGCGATCAGCGCGGCTGACATTGCGGCGTTGTCGACGGGGCAGTTCGCGGCATTGACCACGGCGCAGATGGCCGCTTTGACCACGGGCCAAATTGCGGCCATGACAACGGGGCAGATTGCAGCCCTGACCACAGCCCAAATCACCCGCCTGACACCCACGCAAATGGCCAGCTTGAACACGGCGTCGATGGCGGCGCTGACCACCGATCAAGTGGCGGCGCTGACCACATCGCAAGTGGCGGCGCTGACATCGGCACAGCTGGGCGCGCTGAACACGGCGCATATTGCGGCGCTGACCACGGCGCAGATCGCGCGCCTGTCCACCTCGGCACTTGTTGCGCTTTCGTCGGCAGATATCGCGGCGCTGACCACAGCCCAAGCTGGCGCGCTGAACGCAGCGCAAATTGCGGCCGTGTCGGCGGGCAGCTTGGCGGCACTGGAATCAGAAGATATTGCGGCGCTGACCACGGGGGCCATTGCGGGTTTGCAAACGGCGCAAATTTCGGCCTTTGGCTCGGCGCAAATTGCAGCACTGTCGAGTGCGCAAATTGCTGCACTGTCCACCGCGCAGGTTGCACGCATCACCACGGCGGCTGTTGGGGCCATGACATCGGCCCAAGTGGGCGCGCTGCGCACGGCCCAAATTGCTGCGATGAGCACGGCGCAACTGGCAGCCTTGGACAGTGAATCTTTGACCGCGCTCAGCACAGCGCAAATCGGCGCGCTATCGAGCACACAATTTGGCGCGTTGACGGCTGGCAAAGTGTCAGCCCTTTCGACGGCGCAATTGGGCGCCTTGACCACGGCGCAGGTCAGCCGTTTTGCGACCGCCGACATTGCGGCGATGGGAACAGATCAGGTCGCGGCATTGCTGACCGCGCAATTGGCCGCATTGTCCACGGGCCAAGTTATTGCGCTGACCACAGGGCAAGTTGCAGCTTTGACCACAGCCCAAGCGCAAAGCCTAACCACCGCAGCGATCGCCGCGTTGGAAACAGCGGATTTTGCGGCCATGACCACGGCGCAAGCAGCTGTCCTAACCTCGACGCAGGTTGCGGCCTTGGGCAGCAACGACGTGGCCGCGCTTGATGCCGATGCTATCGCAGCCCTAAGCACTGCGGCGGTGCGCGCGCTGTCGAGCGCGCAAATCGCAGCTTTGGACACTGCGCAAAGCGCGGCGCTGACCACGCAGCAGATTGCGGTGCTGACCCCTGCCCAGGTAGCGGCCCTTGCGACAGCCAGTATTGCGGCGCTAGACCCTGCAACTTTGGCGGTATTTTCAACCGCGCAAATCGCGGCGATTGGCGCGTTGCAAATTGGCGCGCTGACCACAGATCAAATCGGCGCGCTGACGGCTGCCCAAACCGCCGCTTTGACCACCGGCGCAATTGCTGCGCTTGGCACTGCCAATACGATTGCGCTGACCTCTGAGCAAGCGGCGGCGCTGAGTTCGGCCCAAGTGGCAGCTATTAGCACGGCTGCGTTAGAGGTGATGGATACCGAAGATGTCGCGGCCCTTAGCACTGCTGCGCTGCGCGGGCTGACCACGGCGCAAATGGCTGCCCTTGCCTCGGATCAAATTGCAGCCATGACGACGGCGCAGCTTTCGTCCCTGTCCGCGCTGCAAGTGTCGCGGGTGGGTGCAGATGGTTTGGGTGCGCTGAGTACCGCGCAGATGATCGCCCTTACGCCCACGCAAATCGCCGCGCTGGGTTCGGCCCAGATTGCGGGCCTGGATGCAACGCTGGCAGCGGCCCTGACCACGGCCCAAATTGCCGCGCTAAGCACGGCGGCAATAAGTGGCCTATCCACGGGCAGTGTTCAGGCATTGACGACGGGGCAGATCATCGCCCTTTCTTCTGCGCAGGTGGCAGGGCTGGCCACAGATGCGTTTGGCGCGCTGACCACGTCCCAAATTCGGGCGCTGACCACGGCGCAGGTTGCGGCCCTGCAATCGGCGCAAATCGCGGCATTGGAGACAGCGCATGTGGCCGCATTGACCACGGCGCAAATCGCCGCCCTTTCAACAGCGGGCATCGCTGGGCTGTCGACGGGTAATGTCGAGGCGCTTTCCACGGCGCAGGCCGCCACGCTGTCATCGGCACAAATCGTGGCTTTGGGCACCGCTGGCGTTGCCGCGCTAGAGCCTGATGATTTGGGCGCGCTGAGCACCGCAGCCACGCGCGGGCTGACCACTGCGCAGATCGCAGCCTTGGACGCAGCGCAAATCGCGGCCCTGCGGCCTGCCCAGCTTGCAGTGCTGGGAACAGCGCAGGTGGCGCGGCTTGCGACCGACGGTATCGCAGGGCTGAGCACGGCGCAGATCACGGCCTTTACCACGGGGCAAATTGCCGCCCTTTCGTCCGTGCAAGTTGCGGGTCTGGCAACACATCAAATGGCCGCATTAAGCACGGCGCAAATCGCCGCAATCAGTGCGGCTGCGATCGCGGGGCTTGAAACTGCTGATATCGTGGCCCTGACCACGGCGCAAAGCGGCGCATTGTCGTCGGCGCAGGTGGCGGCTATCAGCACTGCCACGCTTGCTGAAATTGAGGTGGCTGATTTGGCGGCCATCTCTACTTCGGCGCTGCGTGGTTTGACTGCGGCACAATCCGCCGCCCTGAGCGAGGCGCAGGTTCAAGCCTTGACCACCGCGCAAGTGGCCGCGCTGTCAACAGGGGCCATTGCAGGGCTGGATGCCAGCGATCTGGCGGCCATGTCGACGGCGCAATTGGCCGCTGTTACAACGGCGCAATCAGCGGCCTTTGGCAGCGCACAAATCGCCGCTTTGTCCAGCACCCAGATTTCGGATTTGTCGACCGCGCAAGTGGCCGCTCTTGCGACTGCGGCCATTGCGGGGCTGGGGACCGATGATATTGCTGGGCTGACCACGGGCCAAGCTGCGGCTTTGACCAGCCACCAATTGGGCGCCATGGACGTGGCGCAGGTTGCAGCGCTTGAGACGGCAGACATTGCCGTTCTAAGCACTTCGGCGCTGCGCGCGCTAGGTTCTGCGCAAATCGCCGCTTTGGGAACCCAGCAACTGACCGCCTTCTCAAATGCGCAACTTGCGGCCCTATCGGCAGCTGCGATTGTTGGGTTCAGTACAGATGCTTTGGCAGCGCTGGGTACGGCGCAAACGGTCGCCTTGACCACGGCGCAACTGGCAGCCCTAAGCAGCACCCAGATTGCAGCTTTGACGACCGAGCAGGTTGCAGCCCTAGGTACGGCGCAAATCGCGGCTATTTCCACGGCAGGAATCCTTGGGCTAGAGGCCGCCGATGCCGCCGCCCTGACCACGGCGCAAGCTGCGGCACTGACGGCGGCGCAGGTCGCGCGTCTGTCGACCACGGCACTGGCCGCGATAGAGACGGAAGATCTTGCCGCAATCAGCACGGCAGCCGTTGCGGCCCTGACCACGGGTCAGGTGCAAGCGCTGACGACCGCGCAAATTGTGGGTCTTTCGACCGCGCAAGTGGCCGCCTTTACCACGGCCCAAATTGCGGCGCTGCCAACCGCCAGCCTAGAGGCGCTGAGCACCGATCAAGTGCAATCGCTGACCACGGCGCAGACAAGCGCGTTCACGTCTGATCAAGTTGCAGCTTTGAGCACGGCGCAAATTGTGGCTTTGAGCACGGCGCAGATCGCCGCGACGAATGGCGCTGCTTTGGCTGGTCTGGAAACCGCCGATCTTGTCGCACTCTCCACCGATCAGGCAGCGGCCCTAACCTCGGCGCAAATCGCGGCAATTTCTGCGGCTACGATAGCCGAGATTGAAACCGCTGACTTGGCCGCGCTTACGGTGGGGGCAATCGCTGGATTGACCCGCGATCAGATCTCCGCCCTAAGTTCGACCCAGATCAATGCGATGACAGGCACCCAAATTGGCGCGATGAGTGCCGAACAAATCGCCGCAATCGATCCGCAAGATCTGGCGAATATGTCCAGCACGCGCATTGCGGGCCTAAGCACTGCCCAAATTGGCGGGCTGGGATCTGACCAAGTGGCCGCGCTGGGTACAGAGCAATTTGCCGCGATGTCTTCGGCGCAGATTGCATCGATCAGCGCGGCTGCTATTGCTGGGCTTGAGGGGGCTGATCTGGCCGCCTTCAGCACCGCGCAGGCCGCAGCGCTGAGTTCTGGTCAACTGGCCGCGATTGCGGCTGGCAGCTTTGCCGAAATGGAAACGGCCGATATTGCGGCCTTGTCAACGGCGGCAGTGGCTGGAATAACCACAGACCAAATAAGGGCCTTGTTGCCCGATCAAATTGCGGCCCTATCGACTGCGCAATTGCGTGCATTGTCGACTGCGCAAATCGCGCAGATGGAAGACGATGATGTTGCGGCGCTATCAACAGATCAGATTGCCGCCCTGACAACAGCGCAGACAAGTGCCTTGTCCTCATCGCATATCGCGGCATTGACCAGCGCGCAGTTGGCCGCATTCAGCGCGGGCCAAGTGGCGGCTATTTCGGCGGCGGCATTCAGCGGGCTTGATGCGGCAGACATTGCCGCCCTAACCACCGCGCAGGCCGCAGTTGTCACTTCGGCGCAAATCGCGGCACTGTCGACAGCGGCGATTGCCGCGCTGCAAGCCGCCGATTTTGGCGCGCTGGGCACATCGGCTGTTCGCGGGCTGACCACGGATCAGATGG
>JAIXVS010000053.1 GCA_027482795.1 Rhodobacter sp. | reverse complement strand
CCCTGCGATATCGCCTCTAACGCGCCGAAATCAAAGGGGTATTCTGTCATGTGATCTACTTTGGGTTACAGGGCGGAAGGGATATCCCAGATATCTTTCATATAGCTGCGAATGGTGCGATCGGACGAGAAATAGCCAGACCGCGCCGTGTTCAGGCCCGCCATCTTGGCCCATCGCGGCCCATCTGCATAGGCCAAATCGACCTGCGCTTGCGCGGCCTCGTAGGCATCAAAATCGGCGGCGACCAAGAAATAATCATGGTGCCACACGCGGTGAACAAGCCCGTGGTAGCGGTCTTTTTGATCGGGGCTAAAGGTGCCATCGGCAATCGCCGCCAGAACCCGCTGCAAGGCAGGGCTGCCCTCAATCGCCTTGCGCGATTGGTCGGGGTCTTCGCGGCGTTTGAACGCCTGATCGGTGGTCAGGCCAAAAAGGAAAAAGTTTTCCGCCCCCACCTCGGCCAAAATTTCCACATTCGCGCCGTCCAGCGTGCCAATCGTTGGCGCGCCGTTCATCATAAACTTCATGTTGCCCGTGCCAGAGGCCTCTTTGCCCGCGGTCGAAATCTGCTCCGAAAGGTCTGCGGCGGGAACCAACACTTGTGCCATGGATACGTTGTAATTGGGCGGATAGATGATTTTCAGCAGATCGCCGACTTCAGGATCATTGTTAACAACGCCCGCCACATCATTGATAAGATGGATAATTTCCTTGGCCACCGCATAGCCTGGCGCGGATTTTCCACCAAAGATTTTCACCCGCGCAATCCACCCCGCCTGCGGGTTATCTTTGATGCGCTGGTAATGCGCCACGGTTTGCAAAATGTTCAAAAGCTGGCGCTTATATTCGTGGATCCGTTTGATTTGCACATCAAACAGCGCATCGGGCGAGATGACCTGCCCCAAATGCGATGTCGCCCAAGCGGCCAGCGCGATTTTGTTATCCCGTTTCGCGGCCATGAATTTGGTTTGGAACCCAGAGTCATCAACATGAGCCTCTAACCCCTTCAGCCGATCTAGATCATCCTGCCAGCCCGTGCCGATGGTATCAGTAATCAGCCCCGCTAAGGCAGGGTTGCACATGTTCAGCCAGCGGCGCGGGGTGACGCCATTGGTTTGGTTGATAATGCGGTTCGGGTGCAGGGCGTTGAGTTCCGGAAACAGGTTTGATTTCACCAAATCTGAATGCAGAGCCGAAACGCCGTTCACCTTATGCGCCATCACAAAGGCCAATTCGCCCATCCGCACCTCGTGATGTTTCACGATGCCAATGTAATGCGGGCGCGTGTATTTCGCCGCATGCCACGCGTCGATTTGTTCGACCAGTTGCATATGGCGCGGCAGGGTCGTGCCAAAGGTAAAGGTCGCCCAACGTTCCAGCGCCTCGGGCAAAAGGGTGTGGTTTGTATAGCCAAGGCAGGCGCGGGCAATATCCACCGCTTCGGGAAAGGGGATGTGGTTTTCATCGACCAGCAGGCGCACCAGTTCTGGCCCCGCCAGCGCGGGGTGGGTGTCGTTCATCTGAATGGCCACGAATTTGGGCAGCGCGCGCAGGTCGGAATGGGCCGATTTAAAGCGGCGCAGAATGTCTTGCAGCGCGGCAGAGGTTAGGAAAAATTCCTGCTTCAACCGCAGCTCTTTGCCCTGATAGGTGGTATCATCGGGGTACAGCACGCGCGAAAGCGTGCGCGCCAGTGCTTCGGGTTCGGCGGCAGCGGCATAATCGCCGCGATTAAACCGATCCAAATCGAACAGGGTTGTGGGTTCCGCCCCCCACAGCCGCAGCGTATTGGCCCATTTGCCCTGCCAGCCAATAACGGGGGTGTCATAGGCCGATGCCACCACTGTTTCAGCGGGCACCCAAGCGGCCACGCCGCCATGTGTTTCGACATGGCCCTTGAACGGGATCACATAGGCGCTTTCAGGGCGCGGAAATTCCCATGCAAAGCCGTGCGCCAGCCAGTCCTCTGGCGCCTCGCCCTGCTGGCCGCCTTGGAAAAACTGGCGAAACAGCCCGTGTTCATAGCGGATCCCATAGCCATAGGCAGGGCAGCCCACGGTGGCCATCGATTCCATAAAGCAGGCCGCAAGACGGCCAAGGCCGCCATTGCCCAGCGCCGCGTCAGGTTCGTCATCGACCAAATCGGCAAAATTCTGGCCCAAAGCGGCCATCACATCAACGGCCATCTCGCGCAGGCCAAGGTTGGTGGCGGCATCTTCCATGATGCGGCCAATCAAAAACTCCATCGACAGGTAATAAACCCGCTTGCGGTTTTCGGCATGGGTGCGGCGCGTGGCGGCAAACCACGGGCCAACGATACGGTCGCGCAAACTGTAGGTCAGCGCCATGCGCCAATCATAACGGCTGGCATGGGCGGCATCCTTGCCCAACGTATAGGTTAAATGGCGCAAAACATCTGCTTGCAGCATGGCGGGGGTCACATCGATGGGGCGCTGTTCTGTCATCACTTTATCCACAAATCACACGGCCACTGCCGCCTTTACCTGCCCTTTGACCAGAACGTTGCATAACATCGAACCCCCAAAACGTCGTTAAGGGAATGTTAGCGCAAACATAGGCGGGAATGAAAGGGTGTTGCCCTGTTTTTGGGCAAAAATCTGCGCAAACGATTTAGGTTGCGTCCGTTGCGCCATAACGGCGCAGGCGCAGCGCATTGCCCAGCACAAAGATCGAACTGGCCGCCATCGCCCCCGCCCCCAGCATGGGCGACAGCGCTGGCCCGCCAAAGGGCACCAATGCCCCCATCGCCACAGGGATCAGCGCCACGTTATAGCCGAAGGCCCAGATCAAGTTTTGGCGGATATTGCGCATCACCGCGCGCGACAGGCCAATCGCGCGCGCCGCGCCCTGCACATCGCCCGATACCAGCACTACATCGCCCGCCTCGATTGCCACATCGGTGCCTGTGCCCATCGATATGCCCACATCGGCGCTGGCCAAGGCGGGCGCGTCGTTGATCCCATCGCCGACAAAGGCAAGCGGGCGAGGCAGGCCCGCCACGGCCTGCGCCTTATCTTGCGGCAAAAGGCTGGCGCGAATGTCATCTATTCCCAGCGCACCGCCGACCTTTTGCGCAACGGGCAGGCTATCGCCCGAGAGCATAACGGTGTGCAGGCCCAAATCGTGCAGGCTGGCAATGGCGCGGGCAGCATTGGGTTTGATGCTGTCTTCGGCAGCAAAAGCACCGATCACGCGGCCATTTTGCGCCACAAAGATCAGCCCCTGCCCTGCCGCGCCCGCATGGTCGGCAAATTCGGCAAAGGGCGCAGGCAGATCGCCCATCATCTTGGCCGAGCCAACCATAATCGCCCCGCCCGCGCCTGTGGCAGTGGCCCCCATGCCTGCAATATTTTGCACATCGGTCACCTTGGCCGCATCGACCGCCTGCTGCGCCGCATAGTCCAAAACGGCCCGCGCCAGCGGGTGGCTGCTTTGCCCTTCGACCCCAGCGGCCAAGGCCAGCGCGCCGCCCGTATCCAGCGCCTTCACCACACGCGGGCGGCCAATTGTTAGGGTGCCTGTCTTGTCAAAGGCCACTGTGCGAACCCCTGCCAATTTCTGCAATCCCGCCCCGCCGCGAAACAGCGCCCCCATCTGCGCGCCGCGCCCCGTGCCGACAAGAATTGACACAGGCACGGCAAGCCCCATCGCGCAGGGGCAGGCGATAATCAGCACCGAAACAGCATGAATCATCGCGGCCCCTACGCCTGCGCCCGCCAACATCCACGCGGCAAAGGTCACAGCGGCCAGTGCCATAACAACGGGCACAAACCAGCGCGTCACCCCATCGACCATGTCTTGCACGGGCAGCTTGCTGGCCTGCGCGTCCGAAACCATCGCCGTGATCCGCGCCAGCGTGCTGCCTGCGCCTACCGCAGTGATGCGAAGATGCAGCGCCCCTGCCCCGTTGATACAGCCGCCCGTCACCGCATCGCCCTGCGTTATGGCCACGGGCATCGCCTCGCCCGTCAGCATGGATGTATCAAGGCTGGATTGACCTTCGGTCACAATGCCGTCGGCGGGCAAACGCTCGCCCGCGCGCACCAATATAGTATCGCCCACGGCAAGCGCGGCGATGGGCACAGGAATGGGATTGCCCGCGTCGATCCGCAGGGCGGTTTGTGGCTGCAAATCGATCAGCCGCGCAATGGCCTGCCCTGCAGCACCTTTGGCTCGCGCTTCCAGCGCGCGGCCAAGCAGGATTAGGGTTACCGTCACGCCTGCCGCCTCGAAATACACGGCCCCGCCCGTCTGCGCCACGGCAACATAGGCGGAATAGCCAAATGCCGCCCCCGCCCCCATGGCGACCAGCGCATTCATATCAGGGGCGGCGCGCAGCAGCGCGGGGATGCCTTTGGTGAAAAACCCGCGCCCAGGCACAGCCAAAACCAACCCGATCAGCGCCATTTCCACCAGCGCAAGCGTGGTATCGGCGATCACCCCCATCCGCAGATGATGCAGCGCTGGCCAGATATGCGGGGCCATTTCCACCACAAAAACGGGCAAGGTCAGCGCCGCCGCCAGCGCCGTTTTGCGCCATTCATCGCCCGCGCCATGATCTGCAAGGCGAATCTCATCCTTGGGCAAGGCGCGGCTGGCATAGCCCGCGCGGGTAAGGGCTGCGGCAAGGGCATCGGCTTTGGCAGGGTCATCGAATGAAACATGCGCGCTTTGCGTGGCCAAATTGACCGAGGCCGCAACCACCCCCGCCTGCGCACGCAAAACCCGCTCGCTGCGCGCCACGCAGGATGCACAGGTCATCCCGTCAATCGCCAAGGTAATGGTTTGGGTCATGCTGCCTCCAGCGGCTACAAACCGCCTATTTGGGCGCAAGGTCAAGGGCCGCGCCCGCCCTGCGGCTTGACGCCGCGCAGGCAGCGGCGCAATACAGCGGAAAAGGAGAATGTGATGACCAAGCTATCTATCCCAGACATGAACTGCGGGCATTGCAAAGCATCGGTCGAGGCGGCGCTGGCCCCCTTGGCTGCGCATATCACCGTTGATTTGCCCGCGCGGCAAGTCAGCATTGACGGCGCGCCAGACATTCAGGCGATACTGTCTGCCTTGGGTAACATTGGGTTTCCTGCACAAGTTCTTGCAAAATAACCTAAATTGCGGTAATCAGCGCCACTTATTGCCGCAATTTGGCCCCTGATCGGCCAAATCTGCGCGCAAAACTACCAATGCGGCCAAGACCGCAGGCGAAATAGGAGAAGATGATGGCAGGCCAAACTCAACAGCAAGGTGGCACGTCGCAGCAAGGCGGCGCAGCGCCGCAACCCCAGCAGCAACAGGGGCAAATTCCAACCCCCAGCGCACCGCCCATTCGGGACTGGGCATCTATCTAAAGCGTGAACACCCCAATATCCTCGCTGCCCAATCTTGGCCCCGCAACCGAGGCAGATTGCGCTCGCGCGGGGATTCATTCTGCCGAAGCCTTGCGCGCACTGGGCGCGGATGCCGCCTATGCGAAGCTGATCGCCGCAGGCACGCGCCCACATTTCATTGGCTATTATGTGTTGCACATGGCGCTGCAAGGCCGCCCATGGAACGATTGCAAGGGCGCGGAAAAAGCAGCCTTGCGCAAAAGCTTTGATGCCCTGAAAGCAGCGCATCAGGGGTCTGACGCCAAAGGCCGCGCCGATCTAGAGGCCGCCTTGCAGTTTTTCGGCGTGGTCGAAAAGAAACGTACGTAGTACAGCTTTAATCGCAATTCCCAATACGAAATGCAAAGCCCCTATCCATAATTGGAAGGCTGTCCCTACCCAATATCGCCAGACGCATATACAATCTTGCCTTGCGATAACCAATTAACCTTATTTCATCACCCATCTTAGTCTTTGACTATAGTTAACGCCCAAGCGACCCTTTGTTCATGGTAAATGGGGCGCTGTATATGTCACAGATTAATCTTTCGTCAACCTACATTAACAATGTCTCGACAGAAGTGACCGATAGCTTCTTTGGAACAGTCGTTAAATCTGGCAAGAAAGATGACGGTGTATACAGCACCTTCTCTACCAACAATGGTGTGTTTCTAGAAGGCGTCACCAACACAACTCTTGCCCTTGATGCGCTGAATATCGGCTCTATCCGCTATCCGGGCGGATCAGAATCGCGCATTTTTAATATGAGCGATCCCGAAGATATTGCAGGGCTTCACCGCGCTATTGATTACTGCGCGGCCAACAATCTTGCCCTGAATTTTACCCTGCACGATACAAGATATTTCAAAAATATCCAAACACAGGAAGTTTATTTAACCCAAGTTGAACGTGCCGAGCTTTCGAATTTCATCACCGAAGACCTTATTGGTTATGCCAATGATAAACAGGTCAAAATAGAATCGATTCATTTGGGAAATGAATTTCAGGGGCGCGCCGACGAATACGGATCGCCCGCTTGGGTGGGTTATGCCAAAGTATCATCGGTTCTGCTGAACGAACTTGACCAGATTTTGGACAAGATTGATGCAAAGCCTTTCGGTGAACCTGACCTTATCATTCAGCCAAATAACTGGCTATCGGGCGCAAATCAGGACGCGTTTGTTGATATTTTGCTGTCCTCCATGGGCAAAGATGGGCAGTCTGCGGCAAGCAAACTGGACGGGATCGATGTGCACGGCGCAGGCACAGGCAGCCCGACTACGACCAATACACTAGAGCTGACTTGGGAAGATTACTTCGGCATTGGGGACTCGCTGGCCTATGAGCGTAATATCAAAAGAATGGTCGACGACTGGCGCAATGATGATCGATTTTCAGATTTGACGTTTCGTAACGATGCATGGGCCTTTGCCACATCACCCAAACTCTCTGATGCGGGGCTTGGAATGTTGCAATTGCATACGGCATCACAGCTGGGGCTAACTTCCGTGACAAGTTATGTCGCCTATAATCTGGACGATTCCGCCCTTGTGCGCCGTGTTGCAGATCAATCTAGCACCACCGTTGAAATGACAGCAGGCGGCGCGTTGTTTGCAATGATGAGCGATGCGTTAAAAGGCACCGAAGCCAGCACATTTCAAAATGAACTTACCCCCGAACAAGAATCGAAATTGCCCGTTTTAACCCGCGCCTTTGAAGGCGATCAAAAGACGGTTCTCTATTTGGTCAACCGCACCAATGAACATATAGATATTGATCTGAACGCGGCAGATATGCTGGCAGCGGATGAAACCTATGTCGGCGGGGTTTCTAGTGTGTCAATCAATATTCTTGGGTCAAGTAACCCAACAAACGGGCGTGGTGCGCCAACCAATACCATTTTGTCCCTGACACCGCAGCAGTTGGACTCTGGTAGCAATGATTTTACTTTGGGAAGCTACGAAATTGCCCAAGTCACCCTTTTGGCCGCAGGTACGTTTGGTACGGATAAATCCGAAAAGATGACCGCGCAGAACGAAGGCGCAGTGCTTCACGGTTTGGATGGCAAGGATTCCCTCTATGGCAGCGGTTTTGCCGATACGCTTGCAGGCGGTGCAGGCAGTGATCTGCTGTTCGGCGCAGATGGCGACGATGTTCTTTATGGCGGGGCTGGCGCAGATCGCATGTTTGGCGGCGCGGGTCACGATACGGCCAGCTATGCCTATGCCAGCGGCGCTTTGCGCATTCACCTAAGCCAGCCCAAGTTGTGCACGTCCGACGCGGCGGGTGATGTTTTGGTGGGAATTGAAAACGTCGAAGGCAGCCGATTTGCCGATACAATCACAGGTAACCGCGCAAACAATGCCATTTTTGGCGGCGCGGGCGATGATATCATGTATCTGTCTGGCGGTGCCGACAGCTTTTTCGGGGGAAGCGGCGATAATGACAGCCTGTATCTTGGCCGTTCGGCCGCACAGGTTTCGCTGTTCACGGGCGAAGGCAGCGGCGGCATCACGCTGCACGGTATCGAGAACCTATTTGGCAGCGCGCGCAGCGACACCCTGACAGGCAACCTTGCAGCCAACAAAATCGCAGGCCTTAGCGGAGCGGACATTTTGTCAGGCTTTGGTGGCAACGACTTTTTGATCGGGGGTGACGGCAACGACAAGCTGTTCGGCGGGCGCGGTGATGACCGATTGGTCGGCGGCGCAGGCGCTGACAAATTGTCGGGTGGGCCTGGCCGCAATCAATTTATCTACAACGCCCCAAAAGAAGGCGGCGATCTAATTACAGACTTTAAAACCGACCCAGAGGCGGCAGACGTAATCTATGTCCGTGGCGCAGAATTTGGCAAATTGAAACTTGGCCAACTGAATGCCGACCAATTCGCATCGCACGAACATGACTATGCCGCGCGCGATGCGAATGACCGTTTCATCTACCGCGAAAGCGACAAGACCCTGTGGTTCGATATAGACGGCACTGGCGCACTGCCCGCCCGTCTTTTGGCGCAACTGGACGACGGGGATGATGCGCAAAATGCAAACACAGCCTTCTCGGCGTCAAACATCTGGATATTTTAGGACGGGTAGGTCAGGTGTACATTCGTACTTTGCGCGCCATACGGGGCAATCGGACTCATGCGTCGGCGGCTTTCTGGCATGGATTGCGAAAAATAAGGCCACGATTCTAGCCATGTACCCCAAATTTGCGCCAAAAAGACGGCACTGTGAAGGGCAACCACAAAGATTTGAGGCAAAGGCGCGCGGCGATCCAGAGGCGGCGGACCAGTTTCCCAACAAGTTGGAGCCATGGTGCTAACGCCAAAAACTACTCAAAGCAGAGTGGAAGTCTATGATTCAGAAAGGATTTTCACCAAAAAATGAATTGCGAATAGATTCAGTTTTTCGCCGCACATAAAAATTTTATTGACGACCTTGAAAACCATGGTTAACAAAAAATTGGTGTTGTTTAAGTGGTGCGGAAACATGGTTCAGATTGTTGCAGATTCGGCAATAAAAGTTTCAATTTCGTCAACAATAAACGAGCGTTTTTTCGGTGTTGTTGTGAAGGCAGGGCTTGACCTTAAAGATGAAAGTCCAAACTTTGGGTCATTGGTTAAGGGAAGTTCCACCGATAATGGCCGCCACTTACAGGGCGTGACAAATACGACATTATCCCTTGATGCCTTAGGTATAGGATCCATTCGCTATCCTGGGGGCGCTGAGGGACAATTATTTGACATCACAAACCCAGAGCAAATCCAAGGTTTGCACAGAGCGATTGATTTTTGTCAATCGCGCGGACTTTCCCTTAATTTTACATTAGATGACCGACGTTATATCAAGGACTCTGGTGCAAACTTTCGCGTAGAGCTTACACCAGCCGAACGGGCTGATCTACAAACATTCATCACGCGCGATTTGGTCGGTTATGCAAATAGCAAAGGCGTGACCATTGAGTCAATTCATATTGGGAATGAGTTTCAAGGCGATGAAAGCTATTTCGTAGGAACTGGCAAAGCATGGCTAGGGTATGCCAAATCAAGTGCCTTAGTTATCAACGAAGTCGATGCGATTTTGGATACGATCAATTTCAATAGTTTAAGTGATCGTCCCAGCATAGTGATCCACCCACCTAACTGGGACCGCGCATCGCACCAAATTGATTTCTTGAACGAACTTAAAGTGACCATCGGAGCCGACGGATTTTCGGCAGCATCAAAACTGGACGCGATAGACATTCATGGCGTTGGAAATAAATCAACGCCCGAAGAAAGTGAAACCGATGGCCCCCCGCCAAGACTGCCCGATCCCACAAAGACAGATACCTTAGAACTGACATGGGAAGATTATTACGGCGGCACTGTTTTTTCTAGTGGGTATGAGGTTAATCTTCAGAATATTATGGAGTATTGGACCCAAGACCCAAGCTTTGCCCATGTGAAATTTAGAAACGACGCTTGGGCATATGCAAGTGATCCGCGTCTGCAAGATGCGGCTTTGGGTATGTTGCAATTGCACACAGCGTCGAAGCTGGGGTTCGTTTCAGTTACCAATTATATCGGGTATAATTCCGACCAATCGGCATTGGTTATCAGCAACAAAGACCAAACGTCGACAAGCTTGAATATGACCGCAGGCGGTGCGTTGTTTTCAATGATGAGTGAGGCGTTACGAGATACAAATGCTGTCTCTTTAGCGAATGCTGCGACGCTTGCAGATGAATATGCGCAATCAAGCATTATGCGCGCTTTTGCCGGCGATGATCGCGCCGTTTTCTATATCGTTAGCAGGACTGCGGCAGATATCGATGTTGATTTTGTTGCACATCAATTCGTCGCCTCTCTCGAGGGATTTGTTGGCGGTGTAGCAGCTGCAAATGTAACAATATTGGGCTCTTCCAACGCCACCTCGCGCAATGGCGTGCCGATGCTTGAAAACATCACTCTGGCCGCAACAGACATCTACGCTGGGAAAACCGACTTTGTTTTGAATGGCTTTGAAATTGCGCAAGTCACGCTCATTGCTAAGGGCATTTTTGGGACAGATGCGGATGACGCGGTTATTGGCAAGGGAACAAACGATGTTTTGCATGGGTTAATCGGAGACGACCTGCTTTCAGGATTTGACGGCCTTGATCTTTTGATCGGAGGAGATGGCGCAGATACGCTTCAGGGTGGTATGGGGGCCGATACATTATATGGCGGCGCAGGCAGTGACGTAGCTGATTATGTCGGATCACTATCTGGCGTGAGTATCAACCTTCAATCGAAACTGTTTTCAGGCGGAAGCGCTGCTGGTGATACATTGTTCGACATCGAACATATTATTGGCAGTGGCTTTGATGATACATTGACGGGTGATACAGGGTTTAATCAGCTGTATGGTGGCGATGGCAATGACCTGTTCACCTTTTCCGCGGGCGGCGATCACTACTTTGGCGGCGGTGGATTGTCTGATACCCTTGTCCTTGATGGTCTTG
>JAIXVS010000247.1 GCA_027482795.1 Rhodobacter sp. | reverse complement strand
TTTGGGGGCAATTGAACCTGCGCAGCGGTTTGCGCCTGCGCCGATATCGATGGCCCCGCGCACGCTGACGCGCGCGCAAAAGGCGGCTGTGATTGTGCGGTTTTTGATTTCCGAAGGCAGCAGCATTCCCTTGCAAAGCTTGCCCGACAAAATGCAGGCCGATTTGACCCAAGCGATGAGCCAGCTGCGGCTGATTGACCGCAATACGCTGGCCGAAGTGGTCGAAGAATTTCTGAACGAATTGGAACAGGTGGGCCTTGCCTTTCCTGGCGGGCTGGAAGGCGCGCTGGCCGCGATGGACGGGCATTTGGGGCAAAATGCCGTCACGCGGCTGCGGCGCATTGCGGGCAAAGCATCCCATGCCGATCCGTGGGACAGGCTGGTGACCCAAGATACGGGCAAAATTCTGCCCCTTGTGCTGAACGAAAGCATCGAAGTGGGGGCGGTTATTCTATCCAAACTACCTGTGCCAAAGGCGGCCGAATTGCTGGGCAAAATGCCAGGGCCGCGCGCGCAGCGCACTGCCTATGCCGTTAGCCAAACCAATAAGATTGATCCCGAAACCGTGCGGCGCATTGGGGCGGCGCTGGTGGCGCAGCTGGATGCCGAACCCGCCCGCGCCTTTGATACGGGCCCCGTGCAGCGCATTGGCGCGATTTTGAACGTGGCGGCGGCGGCCACCCGCGAAGATGTGATAAAAGGGCTAGAGGCCACCGATGCCAGCTTTGCCGAAGAAGTGCGCAAGGCGATTTTCACCTTTGTTCACATTCCGCGCCGCGTGAATGCGCGCGATATTCCAAAGGTGATCCGCCTTGTCGAACAGCCCGTTCTGGTCACCGCGCTAAGTGCCGCAGCCGCCAAGCCCGAACTGGCCGATGGGGTGGAGTTTTTCCTATCGAACATGTCGCAGCGCATGGCCCAAGGCATCCGCGAAGATATGGCCGCGCGCGGGCGTGTGAAGGAAAAAGATGCGGAAGAGGCGATGAATGCCGTGGTCAACGCCATTCGCGAATTGGAAACGGGGGGCGAATTGTCCCTGATCCAAGAGGAAGAGGACGAATAGCGCGGCCGCGTTTGGGATGCCGAGGAAAGATGTGCTTCAACGAGCGCGGCCTTGCGCTGACCACTTGGCAAGACTAGGGTGACGGCCTTGTCCCAGCCAAAGACGGGCGGGCGCATTTGGAATGTTTGATGACCGCCGCCTTGCCCGAAAACTCTGCCGCACAATCTGAAAATGCACCGCGCGCAAAGGCTTTTGCGGGCAGCGGCATTGCATTGTTTATTGGCGGGGTTTTTCTGTTTTCGGCGATGGATGCTTTGGCCAAAGATTTGGTTGCGCAGTCCCCCGCGTTGCAAGTGGTTTGGCTGCGCTATGTGATCCAAGCGGTTGTGATCACCGCCATTTTGGCCCCTCGGCTGCTGCCGCGCAGCCCCTACCCCATGCCGCTGCGCACCGCCCACCCGTGGGGCCATTTCATCCGCGCGGTGTTTCAAGTGGGGGCAACGGGGTTTTTCTTTGCCTCGCTGGCCCATATTGGGCTGGCAGAAGCAACCGCGCTGGCCGATACCAACCCCGTTCTGATCACGCTTGGGGCTGCGCTGTTTTTGGGCGAACGGCTGACGCGGGCGCGCATGATTGCGGTTGTCGTCTCGATGATGGGGGCGCTGATTATTCTACGGCCAGGGTTTGGCGTGTTCACCCCCGCCGCCCTGCTGCCCCTTGGCTGCGCGGTGTGCTTTGCGGGCAATGCGCTGATGACGCGGCTTTTGGGGCAGAACGAGCCTGCTTGGACATCGCTGTTTTACGCGGCATGGTTTGGCACGTTTATGCTGACGCTGGCGCTGCCCTTTGTGTGGCAGCCCCTGCCGATGGATGATCTGTGGCGCTATATCTTGCTGGGGCTGATTGGCACGGCCAGCCAAGCGGCTGTAATCATGGCCTTTTCGCGCAGCGAGGCGGGGCTGCTTGCGCCGTTTGGCTATTTGGGCATTGTCTTTGCCAGCATCTGGTCAACGCTGATCTACAGCGCGCCGCCCGATCTGCCGACGATCATCGGCGCCCTTGTGATCATTGGCGCGGGGCTTTATGTTTGGGCGGGTGATCATGCCCGAAAGCGGCCAAAACATCTATGACCTTAACCCGTACACTTCTTGATTATGCGCAGAATATCGCATTGCGCGGCACGATTTTTTTATTGCTGCTGGTGCCGTATCGGCTGCGCGTGCGCGCGATGGGGGCGGTGGTTGAAAAGATCGTCTCGCCGCTGGCGGGCTATGACAAACGGGTGGAAGATAACCTTGCCCTGATCATGCCTGATATGCCAAAGGCCGAGGTGGCGCGGCTGAAATCACGCGTGGTCAATATGGCAGGGCGCACCTTGATGGAGGTGTATTCGGGGGCCGAGTTTACGGCCCATGTGGCCAATTCACCCATTCGCGGCGCGGGGCTTGAGGCGATATTGCAGGCGCGCAAGGTTGGGCAAGGGGTGATTTTGGTTTCGGGCCATTTTGGCAATTACGATGTGCCGCGCGCCGTGCTGTCGGCGCAGGGCCATGCAGTGGGCGCGTTGTATTTGCCCTTTCGAAACCCCTATTTTGACGCGCATTACCGCGAGACGATCACGGCGATCGGCGCGCCGATTTTTCCGCGCGGGCGCAAGGGTGTGGCCGAAATGGTGCGGCATTTGCGCGGCGGCGGGTTGATGGGGCTGCTGAATGATCAGCGCATCGGCCATGGCGCGCGACTAAAATTTTTCGGCCGCCGTGCCAAAACGGCCCTGTCTGCGGCGGAATTGGCGCTAAAATACAACTGCCTTTTGATCCCTGTGTACGGCATTCGCCAGCCTGACGGGATTAGCTTTGATCTGCTGATCGAACCGCCCATCCCCCATTCCACCCCCGAAATCATGACCCAAGCGCTGAATGACAGCCTAGAGGTGCAGGTGCGCGCGCATATGGATCAGTGGTTTTGGGTGCATCGGCGCTGGCGCTAGCGGTTATTTCAAAACGGCGCTGGCCACCACATCGGCAGGGCCTTTGCGCTGAATGATAACGACCACGGGCGCATCGCCCACAGCGCGGGCGCGCAGGGCAAGCGCCCCCTGCCCCGACCATTGGCCCAGATTTTCCCATTGGGTGACGATGTTATGGTAGGAAATTTCGCGCCCCTCATTCTCGCCCCGCTCGATCCGCACGGTGGATTGCGGGCGATAGCGCACCATATCCACCACAAAATCGCCCGACAGCGCAGCGCGCGGCGTGGCGGTGATAACCACCTCATCGCCGCTGCGCGATATGTGCAGATCAACCAGCGCGCGGGCGGCGGCGATTTCTGCCCCTGCCTCGGCCCCATCATGGCCTTTGACGCGGGCGTTGCCTGCCACAATCATCTGCGGGGTGTAGATCATGTTATCGTTGCGCGCGGCGGCATAGCGGCGCTGGCGTTTGGTGAATTTTTCTTGGGCAAAAGTATCGCTCCAGCCGATATAATCCCAATAATCAACATGCAGGGCCAGCGCGATCACGCCGTCTTGGGTGGACAATTCTTGCAGCAGCGCATCGGCGGGCGGGCAAGACGAGCACCCCTGCGAGGTAAACAGTTCCACCAAAACCCCTTGGGTCGAGGTTTGCTGCGCCACTGCGGGCATGGCCAGCAGGCCCATTCCCAAAGCCAATGCAACGTGTTTAAAATATGTCATATCTATCACCTATCCTTGGTGCGTATTTACCCCCAAACCAGCGCTTTGGCCAATCAAGGTTTTGCGAGGCGGGGGTGAGGGCGCAGGTTTTCGAGCGGTTCATCAGATTTTCTGCAAAACGCTCTGGATTTTCGGCATACAATTGCATACAATCACGCTAAATCCGCGATCATCCCCTAATCGGAGAAGAAAATGACCGTCACAGTTGGACATGACAGCAGCAAAACCCGCCAGACCCTGACTGCGGGCGGCAAAAGCGTGGCTTATTATTCGATCCCTGCCGCGCAGGCGTCTGGCCTTGGCGATTTTGCCCGCCTTCCTGCCGCGCTGAAGGTGGTGCTGGAAAACATGCTGCGGTTTGAAGATGGCAAAACGGTCACGGTAGATGACATTCGCGCCTTTTCCGATTGGGGCAAAATGGCGGGCAAAAACCCGCGCGAGATTGCCTACCGCCCTGCCCGCGTTTTGATGCAAGATTTCACGGGCGTGCCTGCGGTGGTTGACCTTGCCGCAATGCGCGATGGGATTAAAGGTTTGGGCGGCAATGCCCAAGCGATCAACCCGCTGGCCCCTGTTGATCTGGTCATCGACCATTCGGTGATGATCGACGAATTTGGCACGCCGCGCGCCTTTCAAGCCAACGTTGACCGCGAGTATGAGCGGAATTTGGAACGCTATGTGTTCCTGAAATGGGGCCAAAACGCGTTTAACAATTTCCGCGTGGTGCCGCCCGGAACGGGGATTTGCCACCAAGTTAACCTTGAATATCTGGCGCAAACGGTTTGGACGGACACAGATCAATCCGGCGTCGAAGTGGCCTATCCCGATACGCTGGTGGGCACCGACAGCCACACCACCATGGTCAACGGCATGGCCGTTTTGGGCTGGGGCGTGGGCGGGATCGAGGCCGAGGCCGCGATGCTGGGCCAGCCCGTTTCGATGCTGATCCCCGAAGTGGTGGGGTTCAAACTGACGGGCCAGATGGTGGAAGGCACCACCGCCACCGATTTGGTGCTAAAGGTTGTGCAAATGCTGCGCAAGCATGGCGTGGTGAACAAGTTTGTCGAATTCTATGGCGAGGGGCTTGATCATCTGCCGCTGGCCGACCGCGCCACCATCGCCAATATGGCCCCAGAATATGGCGCGACCTGCGGCTTTTTCCCGATTGACGAAGAAACCATCCGCTATTTGCACGGCACGGGGCGTGATGAGGCGCGTATTGCGCTGGTCGAGGCCTATGCCAAGGCGAACGGCATGTGGCGCGATGCGCATTATGACCCGATTTACACCAGCACGCTGCATCTGGACATGGGCACGATTGTACCTGCCATTTCAGGCCCCAAACGCCCGCAAGATTACCTGCCGCTGACCGATGCCAAGGCCAGCTTTGCCAAAGAGATGAACGACAGCTTTAAACGCGCGATGGGCGCGGAAGTGGCGGTTGAGGGGAAGGATTACACCATGTCTTCGGGCAAGGTGGTGATTGCCTCGATCACCAGCTGCACCAATACATCCAACCCCTATGTGATGATTGGCGCAGGCTTGGTTGCCCGCAAAGCTCGCGCTTTGGGTTTGAAATCAAAGCCTTGGGTAAAAACCTCGCTGGCACCTGGCAGCCAAGTTGTTTCGGAATATCTGAACGCTGCCAATTTGCAGGAAGATTTGGATGCGGTGGGCTTTAACCTTGTGGGGTACGGCTGCACCACCTGTATCGGCAATTCGGGCCCGCTAGACCCTGCCATTTCGGCGGCGATAGCGGCGGGTGATTTGGTGGCAACCGCCGTTTTGTCGGGCAACCGCAACTTTGAAGGGCGCATTTCGCCCGATGTGCGCGCGAACTATCTGGCCTCGCCCCCCTTGGTGGTGGCCTACGCGCTGGCAGGCGATATGAATATCGATCTGACGAGCGAGCCTTTGGGCATGGGCACCAATGGCCCTGTGTATCTGAAAGACATCTGGCCCACGAACAAAGAAATCGCGGATCTGGTACATGCCACTGTCACCCGCGCGGCATTTATCAAGAAATACGCCGATGTGTTTAAGGGCGATGCGAAATGGCAGGCGGTGCAGGTGACCGATTCGGAAACCTATGATTGGCCACCCGAAAGCACCTACATCCAAAACCCGCCCTATTTCCAAGGCATGGCAAAATCTGCTGGAACGATCCAAAACATCAAAAACGCGCGGGTTTTGGCGGTTTTGGGCGATATGATTACTACTGACCATATCTCGCCTGCGGGGTCGTTCAAAATTGGCACGCCAGCGGGCAAGTTCTTGTCCGAGGCGGGCGTGCCTGTTTCGGAATTCAACAGCTATGGCGCGCGGCGCGGTAACCACCAAGTGATGATGCGCGGCACCTTTGCGAACATTCGCATCAAGAACGAAATGCTGGATGGGGTTGAAGGCGGCTATACCAAGGGGCCTGATGGCGCGCAGACCAGCATCTATGATGCTTCCATGGCCTATCAGGCCGCTGGCACGCCTTTGGTGATTTTCGGCGGCATTGAATATGGTGCGGGATCGTCGCGCGATTGGGCCGCCAAGGGCACGGCGCTGCTGGGGGTAAAGGCCGTGATCGCCGAAAGTTTTGAGCGTATTCACCGCAGCAACCTTGTTGGCATGGGCGTGGTGCCGTTTGAATTTACAAATGGCGAGACGCGCAAAACCCTTGGCCTGACGGGCGATGAAGTGGTGTCTATCGACGGGCTGGAAGGCGATCTGAAACCGCTGTCCACCCTGCCCTGCCATATCACCTATAAGGATGGCACAACCAAAACCATCCAAATCAAATGCCGTATCGATACGGAAATTGAGATTGAATATGTCGAACACGGCGGCGTGTTGCATTACGTGCTACGCGATTTGGCCAGCCGCTAATCCGCGCGCGATTGCCTAAAAAAGCGGCTCTTCGGGGCCGCTTTTTGCTTTTTCACCTTATAGTTGCGCAGGCGCGCGATAATTCACCGAAAATTAAGGTTACTGCCTCACACCAAACACAGTGTGCAGATTTTCCCCGCATCTGACGAGGCTGTAATGAGTGACGAGATTTCCCTAGCCAGCATTGGCGCGCAAACCCGCGATGCGGCGCAGCTGACCAAATCGACCATTGAAAACATCACCCAGATCAATTGGCAAATGAATATGCTGGGCCTGAATGCGCGGATCGAGGCGGCGCGCGTTGGCCAATTGGGCGCGGGCTTTGCGCTGGTCGCGGACGAGGTGCGCAAAGTGTCGTCCGAGATTTCGGATATTGCCACGGGGCTGGGCAGCCAATTGACCCAGCGGCTGACCGAGTTGGACACGATGGTCACCCAACTGTCGGACAGTGCCGAAGGCACGCGGCTGGTGGATTTGGCCTTTACCGCGATAGATCTGATCGACCGCAACCTGTACGAGAGGTCTTGCGATGTGCGCTGGTGGGCGACCGATGCCGATTTGGTGGCGGCCTGCGCGGGCGCTGCGCCTGATCTGACCGCGCGCGCGGGCCAGCGGCTGGGCGTGATTTTGGATGCCTATACGGTTTATTGCGATATTTGGCTGTGCGATATGTCGGGCAAAATCTTGGCCAATGGCCGCCCAAGCCGTTTTGCCGTGGCTGGCCAAACACTGCCAGATCGCGCGCTGATCGCGCAGCTTGGCACCGATGGCGGGCGCGAAGGGTTTGTGGCGGGCGATGTGCAGCCGAATGCCTTAATGGACAAACGTCCTACAATGGCATGGGCGGCCTATGTGCGCATGGGCGGGCAAGAGACAGGCCAGCCGATTGGCATTTTGGTGACCCAGTTTGATTGGCAACCGCAAGCGGCGGCGGTGCTGGCCTCACTGCGTTTTGGTGCGCAGGGGGCAGATTTGCGCGCCATGCTCTGTGACAGTAAGGGCCAGATTTTGGCACAGCGGGGGCAAAGCGCCCCGCAAACCCCGCCCGATATCAGCCAATTGCACAGTGCAGGCTGGCGCAAAACCGAAAAAGGTATGATCGGCGCGCATCAAACCGAAGGGTTTGAAACATGGCGCGGCAAGGGGTGGTTTGGCGTGGTGCAGCAGGCGGGGGGTTAGCAGGCGGGGGGTTAGCAGGCCAAATCGGCCGTTTGCACAGGCCATAGGGTAAAGGCCGCGCCAGCATCACTGCGGCAGGTCAGAATCGGGCGGTTATAGCCGTTGTTGTGAAACAGACATTCCACCACATCGCCCGCCTGACTGCCCGTCATCAAATTAACCACTTCAAAGGCGGGGCCAAAGCTCATCACAATATCGGGCGCGGCGCAGGTTTTGATCACCACATCGCGCCCTTGGGCCGTAATGCGGGCGGGTGCGTTTTGCAAAGCGGGCACCTGCCCCGCCGTGCGCCCCACCATCTGATAGCTGCCTGCAAAATATCCAGGCCCAGGCGTGCCCGTTTTTGCAGCGCCAGCGCCAGCGCTGGCCATAATGATCGCCGTGCAAAGAGCCAAGCGCGCGCTCACGGCGCTTTGGCCTTTTCAAATTCGGGCATAAAGCGCTGGGTGAAATCATCACCCACCAAGGGGCCGATAAAGCGGTAGGCCACAGTGCCATCGGCGCGGATGATAAAGGTTTCAGGCGGGGCGGTAACCCCCCAATCCAGCCGCATCGCGCCCTTTGGATCGGCAATGACACCCGCAAAAGGGTTGCCATCTTCGGCCAAAAAGGCCAGCGCATCTGCGTCTTTGTCCATCATATTCACGCCGTACACCTTAACCCCGCTATCGGCCAATGCCTTTAGCGTGGGGTGTTCAGCGCGGCAGGGCGGGCACCAAGAGGCCCAGAAATTCACAATCACCACCTCGCCCTGCGCCAAATCGGCGGCGGTAAAGGCAGGAATTCCTCGCAAAGTGCCCGTGCCCAAAGCAGGGGCAGGCCCGCCGATAAAGGTGGACGGCAGATCATTGGGGTTATCGCGCTGCAATCCCAAATACATGGTCGTGCCCAGCACGGCAAAAATCAGCAGCGGCAGAATAATCAGCAAACGGTTCATCATTGCGCTTTACCTGCCCGTTCTTCCACTTCGCGCAGCGCGCGTTTCACCCGCTTGCCCTGCCAGATTGACAGCGCGACCAGCCCAGCGATCAGCACCGCCGAGCTGATGTAAGACCAAATCACCGCATCGGCGTATTTTCCCAAATCAGGCATCATGCCAAACGCTCCCGCGATAATAGCGCGGCCATGCGGCGCGCGCGAATTTCCGTGCGGGTGCGCAGCAGCACCAGCGTGACAAACAGCAAAACAAACCCCGCGATACAGACCAGCAGCGGAAACCAATACACATCGGACACGTTTTCTTGTTTATCCAGCGACAGGCTGGCCCCCTGATGCAAGCCTTGGTTCCAAAACAGCACGGCATAGCGCGACAAAAACGCAAAAACGCTGCCCACAATGCACAAAACCGCCGTCAGATCGGCGGCGGTGTCGGGGTCTTCAATCGCCTGCCACAGCGCGATATAGCCAAAATAGAACAGGGTCAGGATCAAAAACGATGTCAGGCGCGGGTCCCACGCCCACCATGTGCCCCACATCGGCTGGCCCCAAATTGCGCCTGTGACAAGGCCAATCAGGGTAAAGGTCAGCCCAATCGGGGCCGCCGCCTTGGCCGCAAGGGCCGAGACGTGGTGGCGGCGGATCAGCCAGATCAGGGAGGCTACCAACATCATCATCCATGCTGAAATTGCCATCATGGCAGATGGGACGTGCAGGTAAATGATCTTAACCGTCGAGCCGAATTTCGCGGCATCGGGGGTTAGAAAATAGCCCCAAAACAGCCCAGCCCCCAGCAGCGCCGCCGACAGCCCCGCCGCCCACGGCAAGGCCATGGCCGAGGTTTCCATGAATTTTTTCGGGTTGGCATATTCCCAGATCGACATTGTCACCTCACCTTAAATTCGCCCGAATGGCCATGGCGGCCGCCAGCGGCAACCCTGCCCATGCCCCTGCCGTAATTGCCGCCAGCGCGGCAAGCGGCGTGCCAATGGCAGCCCCCGCAGCGCCCGCCTTTACCACTTCGGCCCCAAAGATTAACGTAGGAATATAAAGCGGCAGAACAAGAAGTCCAAGCAAAAGCCCGCCGCGTTTTAGCCCCACTGTCAGGCTGGCGCCAAAAGCCCCGATGATGGATAGCGCGGGCGTGCCAATGGCCAGACTGACCAGCAGCCAAACATACCCCTCGCGCGGCAGGTTCAGCAGAACGGCCAAAATGGGGGAAGCTGCCACCAGTGGCAGGCCCGTTGTCAGCCAATGGGCCAGCGCCTTCATCGCCACCACCCCGCCCAAAGGCAAGGGCGATGTAGCCAGCAGATCAAGGCTGCCATCCTCATAATCCAGCGCGAAAATACGATCTAATGACAGCAGCGCCGCCAGCAGCGCGCCCACCCATAAAACCCCTGCCGCAATCAGCGCCAAAGTCGCAGGCGCAGGACCAACGCCCAAGGGCACAATCACCGCGACCATTAGAAAAAACGCAAGTGACAGGCCAAAGCCGCCGCCCGCGCGAAAGGCAAGCCGCAAATCACGCAGCAAAAGCGCCCTCATAAAAAGGCCTCGTCAAACTGGCCAGACAGAACGGGCGTATCTGCGCCCGCGCGAAAAGGGGTGATGTCCAGCACATCGGCGGCAAAGCCCAGATCGATATGGGTGGCAATCAACGCCGCGCCGCCCGCATTTAAATGCGCCTGCACGGCGGCCCCGAACAGCGCGACCGAGGCTGTATCCAGTGATACGGTCGGCTCGTCCAGCACCCAAATTTTGCGCCCCGTGGCCAAAATGCGCGCCAAACCAAGGCGGCGCTTTTGCCCTGCCGAAAGTTGGCCCGCGCGGCGGGTGGCAAGGGGGTCTAGCTGCATGGCCGTCATTGCATCGGCGGCCAAATCGCTGCCATAAATCTGCGCCCAAAAGTTCAGGTTTTCGGCCACAGTTAGGGTTGGTTTGACCCCATCGCTGTGCGCGCCGTAAGCAATGTCATCCTCGACCGCCGTCAGGATCCCGCCCGAAATGGGTTGCAGCCCAGCAACTGCACGCAGCAAGGTGGTTTTGCCTGCACCATTTGGCCCGCGCAGAATCAGCGCGCGGCCCGCATTGAGCGAAAACGACACGCCCGCCAGCACCATAACCCCTGCCCGCGCAACGGCGACATTTTGCGCGGTCAGCATGTCAGGAAACGGGCAGCAGGCAGGCGGCCACGCGCCGCCCTTCGCCCAAAAGCACGTTATAGGTGCGCGCGGCGGCGGGGGTGTTCATGGGTTCAACGCCAATACCTGCCCCGTCAAGGGCGGCGGTAAAGGCAGGCGGCACGGCGGCGATATCGCGGCCAAGGCCCAGCAGCAGCACATCAATTTTCCCCGCCAGCGACAGGGGCGCGTCCGTATCACTCAGCCCGCCCCAAGCGCCCGCATCCCACGGGGTAATCAGGCTTGCCCCGCGCAGCACATGCGGGCCCACCCGAAAAAACCCCGGCCCATAGCCTTCAATCGCAAGGGCCGCGCCATAGGTGATTTCGGTCATCCGCATTATCTACGCATCCACATTGGCAAATTCGTGATTGCCGCCGCTTTTTGGTTTGTCACTGCGATCCAGCCCAATCATCAACACGATGTTTTTGGCGACATACAGGGTGGAATAGGTGCCCACAATCACACCAAACAGCATGGCAAAGACAAAGCCGCGGATCACATCGCCGCCGAAGATGAACAAAACGATCAAGGAAATCAGCGTGGTAGAGGCTGTCATGATTGTGCGCGACAGGGTTTCGTTGGCGGTTAGGTTCATCATCTCGCGCAGGGGCATGGTTTTGTATTTTGCCAAATTCTCGCGCAGGCGGTCAAAAATAACCACTGTATCGTTCACCGAATAGCCCAAAATGGTCAGCAAGGCGGCGACGATGGTGAGGTCAAACTTTAGCCCCAGCAGCGAAAACACACCCACGGTGACCACAACGTCGTGGATCAGCGCGGCCACGGTGCCCACGGCAAATTGCCATTCAAAGCGCACCCAGACATAGATCAAAATCCCAACCGACCCCGCTACAACCGCCAAAAGCGCCGACCAGATCAGTTCGGAGGATACTTTTGGCCCGACCGATTCCACCGATGGGAAGGTGATCGACGGGTCAACCCCTTGCAGGGCGGCTTCCACTTTGGCAATCACTTCGGGGGTGACAACTTCGTCGCCCTCTTGCGCCTCGATGCGGATCATCGCGACGTGCTGATCGGCGCGAAAAGATGGGTCGAACACCTCGGTGATCGTGATATCGCCAAGGCCCAGATCATCCATCGCAGCGCGGTATTCGCCCACATCCACCATTTGCGTGCTTTCGGTGCGAATGGTGGTGCCGCCTTTGAAATCGACGCCAAAGTTCAGCCCGAACACCATCAGCGATACCGCCGTCAGGATCATGGCCACAACCGATGCGCCAAAGGTCACATATTGGGCTTTGAAAAAGTCGATGTTGGTTTTTTCGGGAACCAGCCGCAAACGCCAAGCCATGACTGCCTCTTATACGATGATGCGGGCTGGACGGCGCGCGTTCAGCCACAGGGTGATAATCAGGCGGGTGACATAAACCGCCGTGAACATCGATGTGAAAATGCCAATGCCAAGGCTGATCGCAAAGCCGCGCACGGGGCCAGAGCCGATCCAGAACATGATGATGGCGGTGATAATGGCGGTGACGTTACTGTCCATGATGGAGGAAAAAGCGCGTTCAAAGCCCAGTTCAATGGCGCGGGCGGGCGGTTTTCCTTCGCGCAGTTCTTCGCGGATACGCTCGTAAATCAGCACGTTGGCATCCACCGCCATGCCCATGGTCAGCACAATGCCCGCAATGCCAGGCAGTGTCATGGTGGCACCGATGGTAGACAAAACCGCCAGCAAAAGCGAGATGTTGATGGCCAGCGCGAAATTGGCCATCACGCCAAAGATGCCGTAGCAGGCAATCATATAGACCACGACGGCAACCATGCCGATGATGGCGGCGGTGCGCCCTGCGGCAATACTATCCGCGCCCAGTTCGGGGCCGATGGTGCGTTCTTCCAAAAAGGTCATTTTGGCAGGCAAGGCCCCTGCCCGTAGCAATACGGCCAATTGGGTGCTTTCTTCGATGGTGAAGTTGCCCGTGATAATGCCCGATCCGCCCGTGATGTGAGCCTGAATCGTTGGGGCAGAAATCACCTGATCGTCCAGCACAATGGCAAAAGGCTTGCCAATATTCTCGCCCGTATAATCGCCAAAGGCGCGCCCGCCGCTGGGGTTAAAGCGGAAATTCACCGCAGGTTGGCCGTTTTGGTCAAAGGCGGGCTGGGCATCGGTCAAATCTTCGCCGCCGACAACGGGGGTTTCTTCGATGATGTAATAGGTACCATCGCCCGTGATGTCGGGCACCAATTTGTTGCGCGGGCCAGGGTCGGCGCTGGCATTGCTGGTGATGCTGACCACGGGGTTAAAGGTAAGCTT
>JAIXVS010000305.1 GCA_027482795.1 Rhodobacter sp. | reverse complement strand
GAGGGGGCCGCATAGGCCCCCTTTGTGGTTACAAAAGCGACATCTGGCCAAGGGGCGGCTGAAACTGGCTGCAATCGAAATCGGGCAGGCGGTGGGCAAGGTTTAACCTTGTGCGGGCGGCGGTAAAGCGCTGGGCCAGCAGATCGGCCCACAGGCCCGTGCCGCGCATCCGTTTGCCAAATTCGGGGTCATAATCGCGCCCGCCCTGCATCTCGCGCACGCGGGCCATGACTTTGGACGCCTGTCCGCCTGCGCAGCGCGCCAGCCAGTTTTGAAACAACGGGGAGACTTCGCGCGGCAGGCGCAGGGGGATATAGGTGGCGGCAATTGCGCCTGCGTCGCGGGCCGCCGTTAGGATGGCCTCCAATTCGTGATCGGTCAGCGCGGGGATGACGGGGGCGATCATCACCCGCACCTGCACGCCCACCGCTGCCAGCGCCGCGATGGTGGCAAGGCGCTGCGCGGGGGCGGGCGCGCGCGGCTCTAACTTGCGCGACAGGGACGCGTCTAGCGTGGTGATGGAAATTCCCACGCGGCACAGGTTTTGCGCAGCCAGTTCGCCCAGAACCCCAGCATCGCGGGCAATCAGCGCGCCTTTGGTGGTGATGGCCACGGGGTGGCGCGCCCGCGCCAGAACGCCCAAAATTTGCGGCATCAGGGCATAATCCGCCTCTATCGGCTGATAGGGGTCGGTATTGGTGCCAATTGCGATGGGGGCTACGCGGTAGGATTTGGCGGATAATTCGCGCGCCAGAACATCGGCGATATTGGGCCGTGCAATCAGGCGGCTTTCAAAATCAAGCCCCGGCGAGAGGTTCAGATAGGCATGAGAGGGCCGCGCAAAGCAATAGCTGCACCCATGCTCGCACCCGCGATAGGGGTTGATGGAGCGGTCAAACGGCAGGTCGGGCGAGCGGTTATAGCTGATGGCCGTGCGCGCGACCTCGTCCCGCACTTCGGTGCGTAGCACGCGATCTTCCCCCGCATCCCAACCATCATCCACGGCCACGCGCGCGGCCCCTTCAAACCGCCCCACGGCGTTTTCATAGGTGCCGCGCCCGCGCAGCCGCAACCCTTTTGAAACTGTTTCATCACCATCCATCCCGCCATTATAGAACAAAATGCGAACATTTAAAGCGCGATTTGCGCCAGCGCCCCCTTGAAGTCGGGATTTACTTAGGCCATGTCGGTATTAAAGTAGTTGCCCGCCCCAAGGCGGCGCATCACTGTGCCAAAGCTAAGCCAGCAAAAGGAATGCCCATTATGGCCGACGACGAAATCATCCTGTCCGAATTGTCCGACGATGAGCTGGTCTTGCAAATGCATGACGATCTGTACGATGGCCTGAAAGAGGAAATCGAAGAGGGCGTGAATATTCTAATCGCGCGCGGCTGGACGCCCTATGACGTGCTGACCAAGGCGCTGGTCGCAGGGATGACGATTGTGGGGGCCGATTTCCGCGATGGTATCCTGTTCGTGCCCGAGGTGCTGCTGGCCGCCAATGCCATGAAGGGCGGGATGTTTATTCTGAAACCACTGCTGGTGGAAACAGGCGCGCCGCGCATGGGCAAAATGGTGATCGGCACTGTGAAGGGCGATATCCATGACATCGGCAAAAACCTTGTCGGCATGATGATGGAAGGCGCGGGTTTTGAAGTGCGCGATCTGGGCATCAACAACTCGGTCGAGAAATATCTGGAAGCGATTGAACAGGAACAGCCCGACATTCTGGGCATGTCCGCCCTGCTGACCACGACTATGCCCTATATGAAGGTTGTGATCGACACGCTGAAAGAAAAAGGGATGCGCGATGATTACATCGTGCTGGTCGGCGGCGCGCCTTTGAACGAAGAATTCGGCCGCGCGATTGGGGCCGACGCCTATTGCCGCGATGCGGCTGTGGCGGTGGAAACGGCCAAGGCGCTGGTGCTGCGCAAGCATAATCAGGCGGCGGTTTAGGGGCTGCGGGACGGCTGAGAGAGATGGGAAAGCCCTGCGGAAGCGGGGCTTTTTTCGTTTGGGGGGGCGACGATCGAACTAGAAACTTCTTGGCTTTCTCGATTGTGCGTGCGACCTTGTCCAACTCAACGTATGGTAGTAGCTTTCATTCGTGCAGCAATTTTGAGGTGACCTATGTCCAGCGCAAAAATCAGGATCAAAGTCGGTTCTATGGAACTCGAATATGAAGGAGACCCTTCTTTCTTGACCGGTGGAATCGAGGCATTGCTTGAAACGATGGGTGGACTGGCTAGCAAAGTGCCTCAGGAGCTACAGGAAGCTTCGCAAATGACTGGTGCACAAACTATTCCAATGAGCGGAACAAGTAACGCGACGATGAACGGCGATAATTTGACCGTCTCTACAAACACAATTGCTGCGAACATTGGTGCAAAATCTGGTTCTGATCTAGTGATTTGCGCAATGGCGCATTTGGAGTTGGTTCAGAAAAAGGCGGCGTCAAGTCGTAAAGAGATATTGGTTGAGATGAAGAATGCTCAACAATACTATAAGTCATCAATGAGTAGCAATCTCAGTTCGAGTATTTCTACTCTAGTCGCTGCAAAGCGCATAAATGAGTTGGCTAAAGATAAATACGCTCTAACGGCAGCGGAGCGCAAACAAATTGAGATACAGATTGCTCAAATCGCATGAACTAAAGCAATGGCTTTGCCAAGATTTGGCAAATCTCGATAAGGTTTTGCTGGTCCTTGCAACACAAGATGAGCCAGTCGCTGTATCCAAGATTTTCGATCTTGCGGAAGAGGCAGGGTTTCGTGCCATCCGAAAATGGAATGTTTCTGCTATTCTTAGGTCGTCGAAAGGCAAAGCGATCCGCACCTCTGGTTGGGAACTTTCAAATGCTGGGCGCCTTTACGTTCGTGCTCTTGGCGTCGCGACCATCAGCCCAGCTGCCATGCAAGTCGCTCTCGATTTGCGAACCCATCTGGTGAAGATCGCAGATCAGCAAACCCGCGACTTCATAGATGAAGCCATCAAGTGCCACGAGGCAGCTCTATATCGTTCCGCAATAGTAATGTCGTGGTTGGGTGCCGTCGACATCTTGCAGAAACACGTGCATCAACACCATCTTGCTTCATTTAACACTGAGGCCCTCCGCGTGAATAAAAATTGGAAAACTGCTGCATCGCAAGATGACATCGGAAAAATGGGGGAAAGTGACTTCTTGGATCGAATCGAAGCATTGTCGATTATTGGCAAAAACGTGAAGGCTGAGTTGAAGAAGTGTCTTGAGCTGCGAAACGGCTGCGGCCATCCCAACACTTTGAAAGTGTCGGTAAACAAATCTGCCGCTCACATTGAAACGTTGCTGCAAAACGTTTTTGAGAAGTTCTGAGTAGGCCCAAAAAGTAACGCAGTTTGTAGGACAATCTTCAAACGCCCCCCTTCGCAACATCCCCCCTTCCATTCCCCCCAAAACCTCCTACATTCCCCCTAAGGGGAGACACATCATGCCACTGACGCATTTCCTATCTATGATTGCTTTTGTCATCATCGCCGCTGGGGCCACTGTGCTGGGGATGCAGGCGTTGGGCTTGCCGCTGGCCGTCATGGGCCTGATTGCGCTGATCGCCGCGGTCACCTTGCGGGCGACTTTGTGGCGCTAGGCCTACCAGACGATACCGCGCTGACCGAGGCGGGGTTTGCGGATACTGCCCCACAGGCCACCACGGGCCGCGTTCTGCTAATCGCTTGCGGGGCGTTGGCGCATGAAGTCCTCGCCGTCAAACGGGCAGGGGGCTGGGATCACCTAGACCTGCATTGCCTGCCCGCCAAGCTGCACCTGTATCCCGACCAGATCACCCCTGCCGTCACCGCGATGGTCGAAGCAAAGCGCGCGGATTACGCCGCCATCTATATCCTATATGCCGATTGTGGCACGGGCGGGTTGCTGGCCGCCGAATGCGACCGGCTTGGCGTGGAGATGATCGCAGGGCCGCATTGCTATAGTTTCTATCAGGGCAATGACGATTTTGCAGCAAACGGCGACGAAGATATGACCGCCTTTTTCCTAACCGATTTTCTGGTGCGCCAGTTTGATGCCTTTGTCTGGCGGCCCATGGGGCTGGATCGCCACCCGCAATTGCGCGATATGTATTTTGGCAATTACACGCGGCTGATCTATCAGGCGCAGACCAATGACCCCGCCTTGGACGCTAAGGCGCAAGATTGCGCGCGGCGGCTCGGGCTGGCCTATGAACGCCGCGCCACGGGCTATGGCGATTTGGCGGGGTTTGTAGCAAAAGCGGCTTTACAGCCCTAGCTTCGGTATCTCAATCGCGGGGCAGGCGTTCATCACCACCTTGGCCCCTTGGGCGCGGGCCAATGCGGCGGCCTTTGCGTCTTCTACGCCTAACTGCATCCAGATCACCGATGCGCCAACGGCAAGCCCTTCTTCTACCACGCCATACACCTCTTCGCTGCGGCGAAAGATATCAACCATATCAATACGCTCGCCCACATCGGACAGGCTGGCGGCGACGGGGGCGGATAGGCCCACATCCTGCCCCGCTTGGCCAGGATTCACGGGAATAACGCGGTAACCTTTGGATGCCAAAAACCGCGCCACGCGGTGGCTGGGGCGGTCTTCCTTGGGCGACCAGCCCACCACGGCAATGGTTTTCACCGATGTCAGAATTGCGCGAATATCGTCGTTCATGGCGGCCCCGTTTGAAAAAAGCGCCCCAGAAACGCGGTTATGTCGTTTCGGGGCGCCAAGGTGTGGAACGAGGGACAGTAACTGCGGTCATGGGAGTTCCAGCCCATACCTGACCCTTAAAGTAGTGCCGCAGAGGCGGCGTTAAAGGCCCGCCGCCGCCGCCTCGCAATTTTGTGACCGCGTCAGCGGGTTTTCGCCGCATAAAGGCCCACGGCAGCCGCGTTCGATACGTTCAGGCTGCCAAATGCGCCCGCAAAGGGGATGCGCGCGATGATATCACAAGTCTCGCGCGTACGCTCGCGCAGTCCCGGCCCTTCGGCCCCCAGCACCAGCGCCAGCGGGCGGCCGCGCAGCGGTGCCAGCGCGGCGGACAAATCGACATCGCCCGTGCCATCAAGGCCGACCATGGTATAGCCCATTTCTTTCAATTCCAGCATCGTATCGGCCAGATTGGTGACCTTGAGGTAGGGCTGGCGTTCCAACGCGCCGCTGGCGGTTTTTGCCAGCGCCCCCGATTCGGGGGCGGAATGGTGGCGGGGCGCGATGACAGCGCGCGCGCCAAACACCTCGGCTGACCGCAGCACAGCCCCCACATTATGCGGGTCTGTCACGCGGTCTAGCAGCACCAGCAGCGGGTCGCCTTGGCCCGAAATGGCAATATCGGCCAGGCTGCCCCAATGTAGCGCCCGCACTTCCAAAGCCGCGCCTTGGTGCACAGACCCCTCATCAATGGGCACATCAAAACGGCGCGGATCGGCCAGTTCGGGCTCCATGCCACTGGCCGTCACGGCATCTTCCAGCTTATCCAGCGCGTTTTTGGTCACCACAAGGCGCAGCTTTTCGCGTGCGGGGTTTACCAGCGCATCGCGTACCGCATGCAGGCCAAACAGCCAGACCGTTTCGCGCGCCTCGGCCCGTTTGGCGCGTTCTTTATCCACAACCCAGCTTGGTTTTTTATCGCCCGACATCCGCAAACCCTTGGCTTTTCCACTGGCAAAACCTTGAAGCGAATTTCGCGCCGCGTGCAAGCACAAAGCCCAAAATATATCCCGCAATATGCCTTGACGCCCCAACACTCCTTGTCTATTCACAGCCGCAGTGGGCGATATGCTGCAAGGTGCGGCAGCGGACTGTAACTCCGCCGAGGCGACTCATGCTTGGTTCGATTCCAAGATCGCCCACCAGTTTCTTGAAATGAGTATGCTTCATTAATGTGCCTGCGGCGCAGGTATTTGGGCCAAAATGAAAGTTCATTCACTTTGGCCCAAATACCTGCCGCGCAGCGTCCCGCCCGTGGGGCAGGGCGTGCCTTATCCTATATCCGCCAGCCGCTTCATCGCCGCAGCTAGCTTGGCTTGCTCATCTTCGCGCAGCGCCAGATTGGCGCGCACTTCATCCACCACCTCTTCGGGGGCCGAGGATACAAAGGCGGGGTTTTTCAGCCGCCCTGCCAGCCCGCCGATTTCTTTGGCAAGCTTGTCCATCGCCTTGGAAAGGCGCGCCTTTTCTTCGGCCACGTCGATCACCCCATCCAACGGCAGGGCAAAGGATGCGCCTTCGACCGCCAGCGAAATTGACCCTTTCGGCGCGGCCCCATGGGTTAGGGTTTCAATCCGCGCAAGGCGTTTTATCAGCACTTCGTTGCGGGCAAAGGCGGCTTTGGCGGCCTTGTCCATTTCAGTCGCCACGATGTCCAATTTCAACCCCACAGGCACATGCATTTGCGTGCGGGCGGAACGGATTTCTTCGATCAGCGCGATGACCCAAGCCATTTCGGCATCGGCGGCAGTGTCGACCAGCGTCATGGGCAGTTTGGGCCAGTTGGTATGCACCAGCAGTTTGGCGCGCTGGCCCGTTTGGCCCCACAGGTCTTCGGTGATAAAGGGCATAATCGGGTGCAGCAGGATCATGCTGCGATCCAGCACAAAGGCCATCGTGGCGCGGGTCTCCTGCGCATGTTCGCCGTCCAGCAGGGGTTTGGCGAATTCAACATACCAATCGCAAACCTTGCCCCAGACGAATTTGTACAGCGCATCTGCGGCTTGATCGAACCGATAACCTTCCAGCGCGGCGTTCACTTCCGATAGGGTTTTCGCCGTCTCGCCGATGATCCATTTGTTTGCGGTGGCTGTCGCCTTGGGGGCTGCGTCTTGCGTTACATGCCCCTCCCACACGCCATTCATTTCGGCAAAGCGGCAGGCGTTCCACAACTTGGTGCCAAAATTGCGATAGCCCGCAATCCGCGCGGTATCGAGTTTCAACGTGCCGCCCAAGGACGCCATCGCCGCATTGGCAAAGCGCAGCGCATCCGCGCCGAATTCGTCGATAATTTCCAGCGGGTCGATGACATTGCCCAAAGATTTCGACATTTTCTTGCCCTTGGCATCGCGGACAAGCCCGTGCAGATAGACTGTGTCGAAGGGCACCTGATCCACCACCGCCAGCTGCATCATCATCATGCGGGCGACCCAGAAGAAGATGATATCGGCCCCTGTGATAAGGGTGGAGGTTGGGAAGTATTTCGCCAGTTCAGGGGTTTGGTCAGGCCAGCCCAGCGTGCCGATGGGCCAAAGGCCAGAGGAGAACCATGTGTCGAGAACGTCGGGGTCGCGGTAGAGAATTTGGCAACCATTTCGGAAAGCCTCGCGCGGCTCGCCGGGGATCACGACACCTTCGACCACGCCCATATCGGCTCCAGCACCGCCTGCTCCGCCCTTGTAGGCCATGTAGGCGTTCGCCGCTTCCTCAAAGCTGCTGGCACAAAAGGCGACAGGATTTGCCGCATCAAATGTTACGTGCGTTCCGTGATCGACAACGCGCGGCCCATACCAAACCGGTATCTGATGCCCCCACCAAAGCTGCCTTGAAATACACCAAGGTTCGATATTCTCCAGCCAATGGAAATAGGTCTTTTCCCCCGACTCTGGCATGATCTTTGTGCGGCCCGTGCGCACAGCCTCCAGCGCAGGCCCCACGATTTTCGCCGTGTCCACAAACCACTGGTCGGTCAGCATCGGCTCGATCACGACCTTCGATCTGTCCCCAAAGGGCTGCATGATTTTCTTGGCTTCAACCACGGGTTCCAGCGTTAGGTGTTCGCTGCCTGTATCCTCGTCGATGGTTTTCACCAGCACCGTCACCGCCAGCCCCAGCGCGTTGATATCGGCAACCACGGCGGCGCGGGCCGCAAACCGATCCATCCCGCGATATTTTTCAGGCACCAAATTCAGCGCGTCAACCTCGGCCTCCGACGCCTCGGCCCCCGCCGCAATCTCGCGGGCGCGGGCAACGGCATCGGCATAGGGAGCACCATCGCTGCGCATGTGCCCGCGCGTGTCCATCAGGCGGTAAAGGGGAAGGCCCGCCCGCTTGGCGACCTGATAGTCATTAAAATCATGCGCGCCCGTGATTTTCACCGCGCCAGACCCAAAGGCGGGGTCGGGATATTCATCAGCAATGATGGGAATCAAACGGTCGCACAGCGGCAGATGCACCATCTTGCCCACGATGGGGGCATAGCGGGCGTCCGCAGGGTTCACCGCAACCGCGCCGTCCCCCAGCATGGTTTCGGGCCGCGTGGTGGCGATGGAGATATAATCGCGCGTCTCGCGCAGGGTGACGTTACCGTCCGCGTCACGCTCGACATATTCATAAGTCTCGCCGCCCGCGAGGCGATATTTGAAATGCCACATATGGCCCGCGACTTCAGTATTTTCGACCTCAAGATCAGAAATCGCGGTTTCAAAATGGGGGTCCCAGTTCACAAGGCGTTTGCCGCGATAGATCAGGCCTTTGTTGTACATATCGACGAAAACCTTGATCACCGCATCGGGGAAATTGCCCGACATGGTGAACGCCTCGCGGTCCCAATCGCAGCTGGCGCCAAGGCGTTTGAGTTGGTTGATAATCGTGCCGCCTGATTGATCCTTCCACTCCCATACCTTGGCCAAAAACGCCTCGCGCCCCATCTCGCGGCGGCTTTCGTTGCCCGCCTTGGCCAGCTCGCGCTCCACCACCATCTGGGTCGCAATGCCTGCGTGATCGGTGCCCACCTGCCACAGCGTGTCATGGCCCTGCATACGGTGCCAGCGGATCAGAATATCTTGCAGCGTGTTGTTGAACGCATGGCCCATATGCAGGCTGCCCGTCACATTGGGCGGCGGGATCATGATGGAAAACGCCTCTGCCCCCGGCTTGGCATTCGCCCCCGCAGCCCCAACCTTACGATCCTGCCACAGGGCGGAAATCCGCGCTTCGGCGGCGGCGGCATCAAAGTTCTTTTCCATTGGCATTTGGGCACCTCATCTTTGGCCCAGCCATAGCGAACCTATGCGAAAAGGCCAAGCCTGCGACTTTCATTTTGGCCCAAATACCTGCGCCGCAGGCTCCGCCCGTGCCGCTAAACCGCCCGATCCAGCCGTGTAGACAGATGGATCAGGCTTTCGGATGATTTTACCCCCGCCATCTGCCCGATCTGAGCCCGCACCGTGTCCAGCACCGATGTGTTCGCCGTGGCAATCTGCAGCAGCAAATCGACGCGGCCAGATGTGGAAAACACCCGCTCCACTTCGGGGATAGATTTCAGCCGCGCCAAAATCGCGGCCTGCGCGCGCGGCTCGATTGTCAGCAATACGCTGGCCCTCAGCCGTCCCTGCCGCGCCGCTTCGCCCAGTTTTACGGTATAGCCCGCGATCACGCCCGTCGTCTCTAGCCGCTCCAGCCGCGCTTGGATGGTTGACCGTGCTACCTTTAGTTTGCGCGCCAGCGTCGCCACCGAGATGCGGGCATCCGCCCCCAGCAGGGCCAAAATACTGTTGTCCAAATCATCCATCAACCCACCTTACAACTTGTAGTGCCATTTCGTCATTATAACGCCTTTTCGCGCCATTTATATAGTTTTGTTCGGTGAAGTTGTGCCGCATATGCGGCATTCTGAAATGGCAGGAAAAGGGCGGCTCATACGCACCTGGCCTGGTTGGAAAAACCGCGCTGGGTCTGCACTT
>JAIXVS010000082.1 GCA_027482795.1 Rhodobacter sp. | reverse complement strand
TGGTGAAGGGGCCGTTGATTGTCAGCGTGGCAACGTCGTTCAATTCGGGTTGCAGCCCGTTGAAGCCGGGCCGCCCGACAAATCGGCCTTGGGAATCGATAATATAGGACCCGCGGCCGCCATCGTTGAAGCTCACCAGACCCGAGGCAATCGCGTCGTTCAGGTTGATCTGTACCCCGTCCAGAACCAACCGAATGGGTTCATCTTCGTGGGTGGCGCTGAGCCGCAGTTGCGCGCCCGAAACCTGCGTCGCCATCGTGTGCGTGTACGTTTGGGGGCCATTGTCGCCGATCCAAAACCCATTGCTGACCGAGCTCCAACTGATGTAATTGACGCCCCCGTCGGCCGTGGTTGTCACCCCAAAGGAAGACTGACCGTTGGTTCCTGTGACAAATTGGTTGGCCGAAGTCACCTCTACCCAGTTCGGCGGGCCGCTGAAGGTTTGGTTCACCCCCGAAGCATTGTCGCCATAGATGATGTCATTGCCAGTGCCGCCCGACACCGTATCATTGCCCTGACCTGCGGTGATCGTATCGTTGCCGCCATTGCCGCGAATGCTGTCATTCACGCCATCTTGGCCATCAATAATGTCGCCCTGCCCATCTACATAGCCGATTTGCATGTTTTCGCTGGTTTCAGCGCCGTCCACCACCAGATCAGGCGGTACGGATGGGTTGGTGTCGACGAACAGCTCGTAAACCGTGCCATTGTCGCTTGACGAACCCGCCGAGACAACTTGCAGCGTTGTGAAGGGCATATTGAAGGTAAGCGTGGCGACCGTGTCTGCATTGAACCCTGATGGGCCAACAAAACGCCCCTGCGCGTCAATAACATAATCGCCTTCGACGCCACTGTTAAAGCTGACAAGCCCGTTTGCGATAGCGGTGTTTAGGTTTATCGTGGCCCCGTCGATGATAAAGGTAACGGGTTCATTGTTATTGGTCGCAGAAATGGACAGTTTCGCCCCCGCCACCTGCCTTGACATGGTGTGGGTATGGGTTTCTGCAGCCGATCCGTTGCTGACCCAAAAGCCATTGGTCAGCGAGGCATAACTGACATAATCTAGCGTGCCAGTCGATGTCGTCGTGGCCGTGATGCTGCCCTGACCATTGGTGCCGCTGACGGTTTGGTTCGCCGAGGTGATTTCAACGTAATTTGGGGTGCTCATATCAATTCTCCTCGGAGGTCAGGCAGGGCAAGGCAAAGCAGCGCGGACGGGCCTGAAAGTGCAGTTTTTGTTGGTCGAAATCGGTGAAGAAACCGTTTATGGGCATCATGCCAGCCGCCCGAGGCCAGATGCGGCGGCGGGCGACCAAAGGTCGTTTTTGGGGCCGAGCCCACCGATGCTGAACGCGGCCAGTCTGCCAGCGATAGCTCTGCAAAAATGGACACACAGGCAGAGACGCGAGAGCGATGACCGCCGCGTTATTCCCCAAATGGCCTTTTTGCCCACATTCAAATTCACCGTACATTCGACACACTGACCGACTATCCCCAAGGGTTACTAGACTCATTCATTTTCTGGACCCTAAAAATCGAACCAACGAAAGATACGATCCAGTAACTTTTCTTTCTACAGGTTGACCGCAAAATCGGCTTGATTCGACAAGGGTCGAATTATTGCCACCTGCATCAATCAAGGAGCGAAAATGCCGAAACTATTGTTCGGTGTAAAATCACTGCCTATGAAAAGTGAACCGAGAAATGAATTTCCTACCCAATTTTTATAAAAAAGATTCAATTGTTGTTGTTCTGCGAACAAAGTGATGGGTAAATTATTGATAAATAACGATTTATTGTAAAATTGCCTTATGAGACGCAAAGATTTTGTTTACAATTTAGAAACAATTTTTCTGGCATGAAGCTCCAACATAGGTCGCAAACATTTAAATATATGGCAAAAATGTGTCGGCGAACACTTAGAGTTTTCGAAGATATTTCGGTCGACCAAATGGAGATCATATAGAAAATGAGATGAGGCGAATAACCCGTCGCTTCATTAATAGAAACGACGGCGCAATTGAAGATCATGAAAGGGCTGGTATTTGCCTTTCGGCACTGTATGTTTCAGCCGAAACAATCGGTTTAATCAGGGATTCGTAGATGCAATTGGGGGCAGTTCACTTACGGCAGCGGTATTGTATTCTGCCCGCGTGCCAGCATTTGAACTTTTCCTTGCAGCATCACGCTCAAGGCTTCAAAGGCTTTGACAAGAAGCTCTGGTTTGATCGCATTTGCCTTCGCCGCTATACGAATGACCGCAGGCGATCCCATTTTGCCACTGACCGAAGCCGCCACATAGCGCTTCGACGGGCCCCAGAAGTATCCTTGAAACTCTTGAATGCGGCGGCGTGCCTCGGCACCGCGCAGATGCCGTGCATTGTCGATGTCCAGATTTGCCGCGATGCTGGCCAGATGCCGTTCCAATTGCGCTGGCGACATCGCTGCTTGAACCGCCAATGTAAAGCCTTCGTCGATGGCATCCGGAACGGGCGCCGTGATGGTCAGCCGACGTGATGTTTCATGCAAAACCATGTCGCCTTTTCGGTTGGGGGAAAACAGGTCCAGATGTACCTTAAACTTTCGCCCGACCGAAGACATGGATTCGGCCACCTCAATGAATTCCGTTTCTCCGAAATGTGCCGTGGCAAACAATTCGTCCAAACGCGGGTCAAGCTCGATCAAGCGGCCGCCATGACGAAATCGCACCCAATTTGCTTCACGCAACGTCGACACCAGTCGCCAAGTCGCCGCTTTGGAAAGGTTAAGGGATGTTTCTAATGCCTTGTAAGTCAACGGCCCATGCAGGCTTATCATTTCAACGGCTATCAAAATTCGTTCCGAAGGCGTGCCTTCCGCGTCACTTGCATCGTTGTCAGGCAAGGTTTGGAAGATGGGATAATTGGATTTCTGCGATACCGTCATGAACATTCTCAAGCTCTCCAAACCCAAACATCCCCAACACAACACATGCCGCCCAAAGGAGGCATCCATCGGGTGTTAAGAAACTGCACATAAATACCGGATATCCATTGCGGCTAAACGCACAAAACCCAGCAAAGGCACAATGCTTGCTTTTCTGTTGTCAGCTCGCCGATGGACTACCCAATCGCTCAATCTCATATGCAAAAGTGCCAAGCGCACCCAATTTTGGAAAGTCTATGGAACGCGAATTGCTGCTGAAATTCGTCGACGGGTCAAAAACACAATTCGCAATGCGCGAACTGGTCGACACCATCCGACATCCAACCATTCTTGGAATGACCTGCCTGTTTGCGATTCTGCTGGCCTTGCCCAGCGGTGGTATGTATTCCGCCGAGGTTCCACTTTGGGCGCGGGTCACGCTGAACTTGGTGTCTGTGGGGTTGTTTGCTGTTCAGTTTCCCGCGTTGCTGCGTGAAACCTATTCCTGGGCAACTCGGCGTCGGTTAAAGGTTGTGTATGAACCGATCATTACGACGTCCGCGGCCATTATGGTTACCTTGAACGTCGAAGCGCTGGCTGTGTTTATCGTTGGTTATTCCGATTTGACGCGCTGGGATTTAGTGCTGAAGCTGGCAATCGGGGCCCTGTTTTGGGAAATTCATATCAGCATCATGCTGCTTTTCGTTGGCCCCGCCCTTCGCGCATCAGAGGCAGCGCGTTTGAACAAAAGTGATAAGACCGATCTCGCTCCTCAAAAAATTCGGATCGGCAATGCTGGATTTCTGCCAGACGATGTTCTGCGCGTTGAAACGAAAGATCACTTTGTTTTTGTACATACCTCTGGCGGAGCAAAGCGCGTTCTGGCCACCATGTCTGAGGCACAAAAGGCCCTAGAACTCTATGGCATCCAAGTTCATCGCCGCCATTGGGTAGCGTTTCGCGAATTGGGCGAAATTCGTCAGAACGGGCGCAGCTATGCTATGACTACCGCATCTGGTCACCAAGTTGCGGTTGCGCGCGAGCGGCGCGCCGCTGTCATGCAAGCTTTCAACAAAGTAGCATTCAAATGATAAAGTATACGCATTTCTTTGGCAAAAGCATTCCCGTAGACCTTGACCGCGTCACCAGATCCGTTCGAACCGCCAAGTTAGCTCTATTCTTCTTTTTGTTTGCCTGCATTTCCGCTCTGTTTCACCCATCTGAACAATTGGCATCTGCTTCAATAGCAAGGCAATGTGCTTTCTGGGTTGTGGGATTCCTTGTCTACTTTTTTGGGTATCGCATTATCCTCGTTTCCGCGGTTAGATTTGCGACTTGGCGTGGGTGGTCGACGCTTTATGCTTCTGGCCCTGTTGAGGTGACAAACCTGATTGCTGCCGCCCTGATGTTTGCTTTCGCTAAGCTGATTGGAATACCCACCGATGACACTTCAGATCTGATCAAATTCTTTGCGTTCAATATCGTTCTGTATGAACTTGGAACATTTTGCTATATCGCCTATGCAGACCGCACCATGTATCCTGACATCTATGCGCCTTTGCCCCAACCACATTTGGATCGTGAAGTCTTCCTGCCGGGCACCACCTTTTTGACCCATCAGGTTGATTTCATCATCGCTGCGGCGAATGGTGTGGAGGTTAGCAGCAACGGGCGGACGGTGTTCATCCCGCGCCCTTTTGGACAGGTCATCGCCGACTTGCCGATCGATCTTGGATTTCAAATTCACCGATCTTTATGGGTCGCTCGAAAACTTGCGCTAAAATTGCAAAGCGATGGTTTCAGGCAGTTTGTGCAGGTGCCAGATGGCCGACGTTTTCCTATGGCGAGGACGCGAAAGCGCGCCTATCGCGACTGGCTGGATGCAATCAAGATACGCAGTTGACCAAGGCCGCATCACCTGTGCACTGGCTTGCGGTAGGGTATTCAAGCAATGACAATTGCCAAACCGTGAAAAGGTCCGTTTGTTTGTCCAGTCAAGGCCTGGCAGCTCGAAGCCCGGCCGCAATCCCTTTGCGCTGGAAAGCTGGGCGACCGATTGATCCACAAAAAGCCACGCAGCCGCGACCATGCCTTTTGCCGAAGGTCTACCTCTTCGTTGATTTCACTTATCGAATTCAATCGTCTTTTGAGTGAATAGATTTATTGAACGCACGTTTTAATTGAAACCCGTCATTTGTTGATCCGATTATAGAAACAAGGGAAGATATGCCAAGATTTTGGCCATAAAG